>JBAYHX010000020.1:0-17459 GCA_041665965.1 Candidatus Latescibacterota bacterium | reverse complement strand
CATGACGGGCGCTGAGAAGACTTTTCATCACCATGAGCGCTCCGGGACTGATTCTGAAGCCGTACTTTTCTTCGCTTTTCGTACAGGAACAGATAAGGCCGCCGTCGATAAAGCTGAAAAATACCTTTTCCGTTCGGGGTTTCTTCCCGCAGACAACACACTGGTCGAATACCGGCTGGTATCCGGCTGCGTTGATCAGTTTCAGCATGAACCGCCAAAGATGCTTGTCGGTTTCTTTTTCCGCGCTTTTTTCCAGGTCATCGAGAGATTCCGCCAGAAGGAAAAAGGTTCCAGCGGCTGGGTCATCGGGCATGGTGACTTTTTGCGCGGCTTCCACCATACAGGAAGCGGCAGTGAGTATCCGCATGTCAGATTTGATACGGGTGAAATTCTCGATGAGTTCCACACTCCCGAGCGTATGAATCTCACGGTTTTCACGGTGGTAGAAAATGCAGTCAATGAGGGTCACCGGTTCGAGAGCGGCGCCGTAACGGCTCTGGGGACGGCGGGCTCCTTTGGCCATTACTTTTACCAGCCCGTATTGCTCGGTGATAAGGGATACAAGCTTGGAGGAATTTGACATGCGCAGGGTGTTCGACACCACGGCGCGGGTTGAACGAAGTCCCATAGGGAAAAGACCTTACATGCTTTTGGGTACAGTTGCTTCATCCGGGCCCACGATTCCGGCGCTTATAATAAGTTTCATCACATCCTCGGAGGTTATATCGAGCGGTATGAGTTCATCCTCAAATACATATATGAGCATTCCGGAGGTAGGATTGGGAGCAGTGGCGAGATACACACCCACCAGCTTTTTACCCACCTTATCAGAGAAATGTGTTGTGCGCTCATTTGTTACCCAACCGATGGAAAAGAGCCCTTTTCGCGGATACTCCACCATAACCGGTTTGCCGAGATTCATCCTGCTGGAATTTTTGAAGACATCGAAAAGCTGACGTGTGGCAATATAGACTTTATTGATAAGCGGAATGCGGTGTATCAATCCTTCCCATAACGCAAGGAACTTTTTCCCGACATAGAAACGTACGAAATACCCGAACAGGGTTATGAAAATGACCAGAGTTATTGCGCCCAGCCCGGGAATATGGGTAACCTTATACCCGAGATATTCAAAGAGGCGGGTATACAGTTTCCCGAATATGCCGTCGAACATCCGGAAGAGAATCACAAGCACCCAGATTGTTACCGCTGTTGGCGCCAGCACTATCAGACCGGTTGTAAAATAGTTTCGTAACTTGTGAAAACGCCTTTTCCCTTTTTCCTCTTTATTTGTCATTCTTCCCTGTCGGTTTCGTATCGGGCAACGTTATCTGAAATACTTCCTCCCCTTTTTTTACCATGCCGTATTCCTTACGGGCAATTTCTTCTATATAGGTCGAATCGTTGGCAAGAAGGTGTATTTCCTTCAGAAGATTCCTTCTTTCTTCGAGAGCGGCATTACGCGCCTGATTCTCCTGTTTATTAATACGCTTCAGTTCGCGGATTTTCATAAAACTATGACTCGAAACGAGAATCCCGCATGCTATAATTATGAGGACAATGGCAATGATAACGCTGCCCGGTTTGAATTTCTTCTTACGCTTATAGTCATTCGCACTCAAACGAGCAAACCGCCTTTTTTATTTTTTTCCCGGAACGAAAATTCTTTTACCAACCTCAAAGAATTCGCCGGAAGAGTCAATTTTACGATAGAAACATGACCGGAATCCGTCATGACAGGCTGCTCCGTCACCTTGCGCCGTTACTTTGAAAAGCAGGCAGTCCGCATCACAATCAATATACATTTCCTGTACAACCTGGAAGTTTCCCGAAGTTTCCCCTTTGACCCAGAGCTTCTGCCGTGACCTCGACCAGTATGTCATAATACCGGTTTCCAGTGTTTTTTTAAGACTTTCACTGTTCATCCATGCGAACATGAGAATTTCCCCTGTTCCGGCATCCTGGGCTATCGCCGGCACCAGTCCCTTCTCGTCAAACTTTATATCGTCGATATTCACCGTTTTCTCCACAAAACAATTTTCGTTTTTAGATTAATCTTTTAACCCGATCTATTCATAAACTCAAGGACAAAATTTTCCTGCCGTTTCACGGCGACCCCCTTGCTGAGGGGGTTGAACAAAGAAGAATAAAGACAGCCTCGTACATAATTCTCCCCTTAATAAGGGGAGATGCCGACAGGCAGTGGGGATTTCTGACTCAATGGTTGTGATGAATATTTTTTATGAATTATCCGGGCTTAAAGTGTATTTGTTCAAAGCTCTTTTAATTCACCCCATACTCCCTTTCACCCACTCCGCTTTTGTTTTACAAAATCGGGGACCCCAAAGCAGGCAAGAGAGGAATAACCCCTCTTTGCCTCATAACAAATGGCTTGAGAAAGGCCATCGTTTAACTTGTTAGAGAGGGGTTTCAGGGGGTGAGTGCCCTTAATTGACCTCACTTCCGTACCGCACCGTCTCCGTATACAATCCATTTATAGGTGGTCAGTTCCGCAACTCCCATAGGCCCGCGTGCGTGAAGTTTATCGGTCGAGATGCCTATCTCTGCTCCGAGACCGTATTCGCCGCCGTCGGAGAACCGTGTGGATGCGTTGACCATCACGGAAGAAGAATCGACCCGAACCACAAAGTAATCTGCGGAGAGCACATCGGAAGTCACAATGGCTTCGGTATGCTTTGAGGAATACATGTTTATGTGATCCACAGCTTCTTCAACAGAATCTACAACCTTTACCCCAAGGATGAGATCGAGATATTCGGTGTACCAGTCTTCCTCGACCGCCTCTTTCATTTCCGGAACGAGCGCACGGGCGCGGGAGCATCCGCGAAGTTCCACCCCTCTCGACAAAAGCTCACGAGCGGCGCGCGGCAGGAATGCGGAAGCGATATCGCTGTGCACAAGAAGCTTTTCGGCGGCGTTGCACACTCCCGGACGTTGTGTCTTTGCATTGATGATAATATTCAGTGCATCGTCCTGATTGGCGGTACGGTCGACAAAAACATGGCAGTTTCCCTCATAGTGCTTGATAACAGGGACTTTTGCCAGATCGACGACTGTCTTGATAAGCCCTTTTCCCCCACGGGGGATGACAAGATCGACAATACCTGCCGCCTCGACCATGTGACGTACTCCCTCGCGGTCGGTCATTTCGATTATAGAGACTGCCCCTTCGGGAATTCCTTTCGATACTGCGGCTTCACTGAGAAGGGAAGCGAGAACGATATTGGAATGGATCGCTTCCTTGCCTCCCCGCAGGAGAATCGCATTGCCGGATTTGAGCACCAGCCCCGCAGCATCGGCGGTAACGTTTGGCCGTGATTCGTAAATAAAGCCTATGAGTCCGATGGGGACTGTCATTTTCCCCACCCGTATGCCCGAAGGACGCTGAACCATGGTGGTAATTATCCCGACCGGATCAGGGAAAGCGGCAACTTCACGGAGACCTTTCGCCATCCCTTCGATACGGCTACCGTTAAGAGTCAAACGGTCTACAGCGGCTTTCGAAAGCCCGTAACGGTCGGACTGTTCAAGGTCTTTTGCATTTGCCGCGACTATCTCCGCCCGGTTGTCCATGATTGCATCAGCCATAGCGTGAAGGGCGCTGTCCCTTACCGCGCCGGGAATGCCCGCCATTTTTTCGGCAGCCCGTTTGGCTTTCCGGGCTTTTTCCATGACATGATCAAATACGATGTCCATTATGGCATCCTTTCTCGGAAAGTACCCTGGAATGTACCAAATCATTGCGGTGTATTACCGTAGTTCCCTTGCTGTAACCGAGAATGGAAGCTATTTCAACGGAATGATGCCCCATGATTTTCTCTATTTCATGCGAATCGTAGAGAGTTACTCCCCGGGCGATTTCATCTCCCGAGGGATTTTCCACCGCCACTACATCTCCAACCTCGAAATTTCCCTCGATCCCGGCAATTCCTTTCGGCAGAAGGCTGGCGTTTTTTTCACCGATGGCTTTCGCCGCTCCGGCATCGACTTTAAGAATTCCACTCACTTTTGCGGACATGGCTATCCAGTGACTTCGGGCAGTAAGGCCGGTCTGTTCCGGGCAGAAAAGGGTGCCGACATCATCGCCCCGAAGGATTTCCGAAATGCGCGCTTTCTTCCCGTTGACAATGATCATCATCCCGCCCGCGCTGAGCACACGGTTTGCTGCCTCGATTTTTGTGCGCATACCGCCAACCGCCGCAGAATCGCCTGCGCCTCCGCAGAGCGCCTCGATTTCCGGAGTGATGCGAGTCACAAGGGAAATAAGATTTCCCGTCCCTTTGCGCGGGTCGCAGTCATAAAGGCCGTCCACGTCGGTGAAAAGCACAAGCAGGTCGGCATTCACAAGGCTCGCCACATACGAGGAAAGATTGTCGTTATCCCCGACTTTGACTTCTTCGGTGCCCACCGCATCGTTCTCGTTGACTATCGGGATTACTCCCATACGGAGCAATTCCGCAAAGGCATTCCGGAGATTTGTATACCTCTTGCGGTTGTGGATATCGTCTATGGTCAAAAGAACCTGGCCTATGGGAAGGCCGAACATCCCCAGAGCTTTTTCGTACGCGTTAAGAACCAGATTCTGCCCTATGGAAGCCAGCGCCTGAAGCTGGGGTATCGACCGGGGCCTTCTTCGGATTTCCATTCTGCCCATGCCCGCAGCGATCGCCGCTGAAGTTACGATGATTATTTCGTAATTCTTCCGGCGAAGGTCCGAAATATCCATAGCCAGCCGTGCCAGAGCTTCGGCGTCCAGTGTATAGGGACCGCGGGTGATCATCTTGGTGCCGAGTTTAATGACAATCCTTCTGGCGCCAGCGAGGCATGTTTTCCTGTCTAATCCGTTCAGAGTTTCTTTCCCTCCAGTTTCAGGTATTTCATCAGTTCTTTTACCAGCACGGCAAATTCTTCGGGCATCAGGCTCTGAGCGCCGTCGCTGAAAGCTTTTTCCGGTTCATTGTGCACTTCGATCATAATTCCGTCCGCTCCGCAGGCAACCGCCGCTTTGGCCATTGGCCCTACCAGGCTTCGTATCCCGGTGCCGTGCGAGGGATCGACAATGATTGGCAGATTGGATTTTTCGCGCAGAAGCGGCACTGCGGAAAGATCAAGGGTGTTCCTTGTCGCTGTCTCGAATGTCCTGATTCCCCGCTCGCAGAGGATGATATTCTGGTTCCCCTCGCTCGCGATATACTCGGCGGACATCAGAAGGTCCTGAATTGTGGCCGACAACCCCCGTTTCAGCATGACCGGCTTATCAATCTTGCCCAGGTCTTTGAGCAGGGCGTAATTGGTCATGTTCCTCGCGCCGACCTGAAGAACATCGGCGTACTTGTTGACCAGGAGCACATCGGTCGGCGTAATCACCTCGGTAACAATTTTCAGACCGGTGGCATCGGAAGCCTCTTTGAGCAGTTTGAGGCCGTCCTCCTCCAGCCCCTGGAAAGCATAGGGGGAACTTCTCGGCTTGAACGCGCCGCCCCGCAGGTACTGCGCGCCGGCTTTTTTCACCGATTTTGCAATCGACATGATCTGTTCGCGGCTTTCCACAGAACAGGGCCCCGCAATGATCATAAACTCCTCCCCGCCGACAGTGTGGCCGTCGATGGGAATTATCGTTGTCTCGCTCTTCAGTTCCCTTCCCACCAGCTTGTAGGGGCTGAGGATCGGCATGACCGCTTCCACGCCCGGAGTGCCCGAAAGGGATTCGAGGCGGAATTTCCCACGCTCGTCGCCAATCGCGCCGATGACCGTTTTCTGCTCGCCGTAAATAGGGTGAGGGGTATAACCGAGTTCACGGATAAGGTCTAAGACATGCTCGACCTGTTCTTTTGGTGCGCCGGTTTTCATTACAATTATCATTATGGTATTCTCCGTCAGTTGAGGTGTAATTTTTTTTTATGAACAATCTTTCACATATATGTCCGGCATCTACAGCCTGACTGTAATGCCGCGGGCCGCGAGATACTCCTTCGTCTGTCGAATCGAGTACTCGCGGTAGTGAAAGATAGAGGCGGCCAAAGCCGCGCTTGCACCTCCGGAGGTCAATGCCTCGTATATATGTTCCAGTGTGCCGACGCCTCCGGAAGCTATGACCGGAATGTTCACCGCGCCGGTGACTGCCTTGAGAAGCTCGATGTCATAACCGTCACGGGTGCCGTCACGGTCCATGCTGGTGAGCATGATTTCCCCCGCGCCGCGCTGTTCCACCTCACGGGCGAACTCTACCGCATCGATGCCGGTAGCTGTCCTGCCGCCGTGAATATGAACCTCGAAATAACCGCGTTCGCCTTTGGGAACGGTCTTTGACCTTTTTGGATCGATCGCCACCACGATACACTGGTTCCCGAACCTTTCCGCGCCCTGATTGATTATATCCGGGGTCATTACCGCCGCAGTGTTGACAGATACCTTGTCGGCTCCGGCCCGCAGAATTTCGCGTATATCCTCCACTGTGCGGATTCCGCCCCCGACAGTGAACGGGATAAACACTTCCTCCGCTGTTCGCCTGACCATATCAAGGACGATGTTCCGTGCATCCGAAGAGGCGGTGATATCAAGGAACACAAGCTCGTCCGCCATCTCGGCGTCGTAGAACCGCGCCTGCTCCACCGGGTCTCCGGCATCGCGCAGGTTCACATAGTTGACGCCTTTCACCACGCGGCCTTTATCAACATCCATGCAGGGAATAATACGTTTTGCGATCATATACAAATCCAAAATAAGAAGTCAGAAGTCAGAAGTCAGAATTCAGGAGCCAGGAGAAAAGATTTCTTCTCGCAAAGCCCGCTAAGTTCGCAAAGAAAGCAAAGATTTATTACTCGTATAGAACGAATAATGACGGAAGAAAAGGAATCTGTAATTCTTTACTCATTTTCAACTTCCATCCATTCCGGGAGCGGTTTTCCTGTCGCCATGCTGTAGATGGTTTCGGGAGCAATGTCCACATCATTCGGCCAGGTAAGAACCCCGCTATCTATGTATACTTGGCGGAAATAGTCCAAATCGGCGAAACGGGAAAATACACCGTTATAAGAGACATACTTACTAAGATCAACGTCGCCCATTTCACCGGACAGGAAGGTGAGCCGAAGACGGTACCCCCCGAGATATTCAAGATTGATAATGTCCCATTCCATACCAATACCTCATTCCAGTGGAGCAATCTTCCCCAGAGGAGTTCTCTCCTTTGAGAGATTCCAGTCGTTTAACAACTCATCCTTGTGGAGTGACGCCCATTCGACTACCAAACCTAAAGCTCTTGGAGGCAAAGCACCTTTCAAAACCGAGTAATCACCGATTCTGATAACTGCCTTAAAATCAGCATATTCCGCATGAAAGTGCGGAGGATTATGATCATCGAAATTCATTTTGATGATGATTCCAAAAAATCGGCTTATTTCCGGCATGAACGATACCCTTTTTTACATCATCAACCAATTGAAAATCATCCCGCCGCTTTGATAGCATCACCGAGCGTGAATTTCCCCTCGTACAACGCTTTTCCGGTTATCACCGAATCGACGCCCGAGGTTTCTATCTCTTTCAGCGCGCGGATATCGCCAAGGGAGGAGACACCCCCGGATGCGATGACTTTCAGACCGGTATCGCAGGCCATGCGCTCGGTTTCCGGGATGTTCGGGCCGGTAAGCATACCGTCGCGGGAGATATCGGTATATACGATCCGTTCGATGCCGAGCGACTTCATCTGAAGACCCAGTTCCACCGCGGGAGTGCCGCTTTCGGAAGCCCAGCCACGGGTGGCGACCATTCCAATCCGTGCGTCCAGACCGACCAGAATCCGTTCAGAGCCGAATGCATCAACAGCTTCTTTGACCAGCGCCGGATTTTCAACCGCTGCGGTACCGATGATAACACGCCAGACGCCCATCGAGAGGAGGGTAGTGATCCGCTTCATATCACGGATTCCGCCGCCGAGTTCCACCGGAATATGCGCATGTTCGAGAATCATCTGAACTGCGCTGTCGTTAACCCCGCGGCCTTCGAATGCGCCGTTCAAATCAACGATATGCAGGATTTTTCCGCCAGCCTCTTCCCACCGGAGCGCCATCTTCCAGGGGGTATTCGAATAAACGGTCGCATCTTCCATCCTGCCCTGGAGCAGACGGACGCATTTTCCCTCTTTGATATCTATTGCGGGTATTACGATCATTATTTTATCCCGGCAAAATTACGGAGTATCATCAGCCCTTTTTCCTGGCTTTTCTCCGGGTGAAACTGCACACCCCAGACACGGCCGCGCCCCGCAATCGAAGCATAATCGATATGGTAATCGGTCTGGGCGATCACATCGCCGCTTTCCTCCGGATCGACATAGTACGAATGCACGAAATAGAAATAAGAATGATCGGGGATACCCTCCATAAGGGGGTCTTCACGGCGGATATGCGCCTGGTTCCAGCCGATCTGGGGCACAAGTCCCTCGGTGAACCTCCGCACCCTGCCGGGGAGGATATCCAGCCCCCGGTGAATCCCTTTCTCTTCGCCCTCGGTGAAAAGCACCTGTAAGCCGAGGCAGATCCCAAGAAAAGGGATACCCTCACGGACTGCCTCGCAGATGGCTTCATCCATGCCGATCGCACGGATGTTCTTCATGGTGTCGCCGAACGCGCCAACCCCCGGAAGAACGATATGGGAACTGCCGCGAAGGTCTTCCGGCCTGGAACTGATACGCACCTCAGAGCCGACATTCTCGAACGCTTTCCGCACACTTCCGAGATTGGCCATCCCGTAATCTATAATCGTAATCATTCAAACACCCTGAAAAAATAATTTCTCGCGAAGTCCGCAAAGTTCGCAGAGAAAAAAGAAGAAATTTGAGACAGGATTAACAGGATTGACATGATGGAATCAGGAAGAAAATATCAAATCTTGTAAATCATGTCCGATAGTATTTTTATTATTTTCTTTCTTTATAAACTTTGCGAACTTTGCGAGAGGAACTCTTTTCTCTCATTCCGGCTCCCGGCTCCGACTCCCGGATTCTTATTTTATTCCCCGAGCTCCCGGGATTTCATTGCCGCCGACTCCACCGCATCGATCAGCGCCCAGCGGAATGCATTCCGTTCCAGCGCAGAGATGCCTTCGGCAGTGGTTCCTCCCGGCGAGGTGACCATATCACGGAGGGTGGACGGTTCCATCCCTTTCTCCATGATCATCCGTGCGGTTCCGCTGACAGTCCGGACGGCAAGCTCAAGGGCGGTTTTCCGGGGAATACCCATTTTGACTCCCCCCTCGGCCAGAGCGTCGATCATGATGGCAACATAGGCCGGGCCGCTTCCCGAAAGGCCGGTAACCGCATCCATAAGACTTTCCTGCACTTCCACCGCATAACCGAGGGCGCTCATGATTGCAAGCGTCTTGCGGACATGCTCCCCGGAGGCATAGGCTCCCTTCGCCACAGCGCTCGCTCCCTCGCCGATCATGCAGGGGGAGTTGGGCATTACCCGAACGACCGGGTGTTCGCCGAGGACAGCCTCGATCGAGCCGGTGGTTATCCCCGCGCAGATTGAAATAACAAGCGTTTTTTTCTGTATCCCTTTCAGATGAAGGAGAACTTCATGTACGGTTCCCGGTTTCACCGCAACGATCACCGTATCAACCGTTTCGCCCATCTTCCCGATGGAGGGAATCGCCGATACCCCTTCTTTCAGAGCGGCTTCCCCACGGTGTGCATCGATATCGTAGACATATATGGAATGTGCCTCATACAGCTTTGCGGCTGCCAATCCCTTTATGATTGCCAATCCCATATTACCGGCGCCTATGACGCCAATCGTTTCCGATGACATTAAAATCTCCTTGGGTAGAAGTACTCTATCATTCTTAATTCCTGATCAGAATACTTTTTTGACAGGATTTACAAGATTAACAGGATTATAGTTAAAAAATCTTGCCAATCCTGGTAAAAAAGTCTGAACTTATTTTTCTCGGCGAACTTTGCGAGAAATATTCTTCTATTCTGAATTCCGGCTTCTGATTCCTGCATCCTGTCATTTCTTTACAGATACATGAGCCAGTTGTGACGGTCTTTCGCTTCACCGGAGATGATCCCGAAAAATTCCTTCTGCAGTTTTCCGGTTATCGGTCCGCGGGTTCCCGTTCCGACCTTGACATGATCTATTGAAGCAACCGGAGTGATCTCGGCGGCTGTACCGGTAAAGAACACCTCGTCCGCGATATACAGCATCTCACGGGCTATTGCCTGCTCAACAACCGGTATTTTCATGTCTTTCGCCAGGGTGATGATAGAATCGCGGGTTATTCCGCTGAGTGCGCCGCCGACAGGAGGCGTATACATGATACCGTCGCGGATAACGAAAATATTTTCCCCGGAACCTTCACACACCATACCGTAAATATCAAGCCCGATACCCTCATCAAACCCGTTTGCAAGAGCGTCGACTTTGATAAGCTGGCTGTTCATGTAGTTCGCGCCGACCTTTGCCATATTGGGCATTGTATTGGGCGCGATACGGTTCCAGGAAGAGACACAGACATTCACACCCTTTTCGAGTGCGTCCGCTCCAAGGTACGCTCCCCAGCCCCAGACCGCGATAACCGTATCCATAGGGCAGTGCGCCGGATTGACACCGAGTTCACCGTAACCGCGGAAAACAAGCGGCCTGATGTAACAGGCATCGAGTTTGTTCGCCTTGATGGTCGCGATCACTGCATCTATCATTTCCTGAATAGTATAATTCGGTGCGCTTCGATAGATTTTCAGTGAATCATGCAGACGGCGGATATGTTCGGGAAGACGGAAACAGGCCGGGCCTTTGACTGTCTTGTAACATCGCGCGCCCTCGAAAAAGGATGTGCCGTAATGGAGCGCATGGGAAAGAACGTGAACTTTGGCGTCTTCCCAGTTAACCAGTTTGCCGTTGAACCAGATTTTTTCGGCTTTGACCATTGCCATGGAAGTTCCTCCGGAATAGTGTATGTAATCATAACATTTGTTCAATGATATTTTTTAGCCGGAATATCAAGGATTATCCGGCATCCGCAAAGAAATCGCAGTACAAATAAACTGTAAATAGCTAATATAATGTATAAAGGACAGAAATCAAAAGAATTATGGGAAAGAGGGTTAAGGATTCCGCCTTTTGATTTATCATTATTTTCCCTTTGCCCGAAAAGGTATATATTCTATATTCTTTTGGAAATAACTCACCCCTTGATCCCCTCTTTTGCGAAGAGAGGGGTCCATTGCGGACAGTGGTATTTTTTAAAATATATCTTAATAAAGGCAGGGTTTCCCCTCGCCCGTTCACGGGAGAGGGGGCATGGGGTGAGGGCCTCTTTATTTGCTCATTTTTAACCTTTGCTGTGTCAAATAGATAAGCGTTTCATTTTTTATTAATGGGGAAAAATGGAATCTCCTTTTGCAGGAAAACGGCTGTCCCTTCTGAGTGTTACGGAAATCAGAAAGCTTCTGGCGGATGTTCCTCCGGACGAAGCTCTTATCGCCCGGCTGAAACGCGACCCCCGGGCCGGCGTCCGGAATCTCGCCCGCACGATCATTGCCCGGAAGAAAACCAGCGACCTTCTGGAAGCCAGACATGCGGAAATGCTTTCCTTCGAACGCAGGTTCCGTGCGGAAGGCAAGCGTCTCATCGCCGGAGTGGACGAAGCCGGAAGGGGCCCGCTGGCAGGGCCTGCGTCGGTGGGATGTGTGATATTCCCCGAGGAATTCCACCTTCCCGGCCTCGATGATTCGAAAAAAATGAGCAAAGCGAACCGTGAGGACATGTACGGCAGGATAATCGAAGTTGCAACGGCATGGAGTGTGGTTCTGGTGGACACCCTCGAAATTGACGAGTACGGCGTCCATGTTGCGATACTGCGGGGGATGAGCAAAGCGGTCGAAAAACTTTCGGTCCCGCCCGATATCGTCCTTGTGGACGGCAGAGGCCTGCCCACCCTTTCCTGTCCGGCGCGCTGTATTGTGGACGGAGACGCCCTTTCCCTTTCCATTGCGGCGGCTTCGGTGCTGGCAAAGGTGACCCGTGACCGTTTCATGGTCGAGATGGATTCGATATATCCGGGATACGGTTTCGCCGGGCACAAGGGGTACGGCTGCAAAGAACATGTCGAGGCGATCCGGAAACTCGGCCCGTGCGAAATCCACCGTCTTTCATTCGAGATAGTGCCCGCGGTCGCCCCATCGGAGGCGGTGGCGGGGATACTTGAAAAAAGGCTGCGTGATGCGTCCTCGCCGGAAGCGCTTGAACGGGTCGCGAACGGCATTGCCCGAAACAGGAGGTTCTTCCCCGAAAAGCACCTTGACCGTCTCCGTGAAATTTATCGTGAATGCAAAAGCGGGAAAGAAACTAACAAAGTGACAGAGTGACTAAAAAGACAAAGTAGAAGACAAGGAATAAAGGCAATTACCTCACCCCGGCCCTCTCCTAATCAGGAGAGGGTGCCCGAAGGGTGGGTGAGGTTTTACGTTAGTTTGTATAAGAATTCATTACTGAGGAGCACCATGGAACGTCACACACGGAGCACGGGAGTCCTGGGCGAAGAAGCCGCCTGCAATTATCTGGCAAATAAGGGATACCGGATTGTGACCCGCAACTATTACGGATACGGGTGCGAAATCGATATCATCGCGGAGAGCGGAGACACCATGATCTTTTGCGAGGTAAAAACGGCGTTCTCTCCGAAATTCGGCTCCCCGGTAACCTGGGTGACTCCAAAGAAAATCCGTCATATAGCCCGCGCCGCAACGGAGTATATTGTCTCCCACGGGATCAGCGAACGCTCGTTCCGGTTCGACATCATCGGGCTTACTGCCGTTGACGGCAGATTCGAGATCACCCACATCGAGAACGCATTTATCGCTCCGGTGAACCTATGAACGACAAAAAACAGATTTTCGGCTGGGCGATGTACGACTGGGCAAATTCCGCCTATATGACCACCGTTGCCGCCGCCGTTCTTCCCATTTTCTTCGCGAAGGTTGTCGTTCCGCCGGAGGGGGTTGCCATCGGGGGAACCGTTTACAGCGCCACGACGCTCTGGGGCTTCCTGATCAGCCTTTCCACATTCATTATTTTTCTCACCGCCCCGATACTCGGCGCAATTTCGGATTTTTCCGCCTCGAAGAAGAAATTCCTCATGGCTTTCTGTTACGGCGGAAGCCTGTTTACCATCCTCCTGTTCTTCTGCGGTTCCGGCGATGTCTGGATGACCATGCTTTTTTTCCTTGTCGCCCAGATCGGTTTTGCCGGGGGGAATGTATTCTATGACGCTTTTCTTCCGCACATCGCTTCCCCGGACAAGATGGACTGGGTTTCCGGAAAAGGATTTTCGTTCGGATATATCGGCGGGGGAATACAATTCGCCATCGCTCTGGTGATTATTTCCGCCAACGACAGGCTCGGGATAGATTCCTCTCTTGCTGCCCGTATCGCCATGAGCATGGCGGGGCTCTGGTGGGCAGGTTTCTCGCTCATCACCTTTCTCAAACTGAAAGAAACCGCGCCCGCGGAAAAACTGCCGGAGAAATACCGCAGGCTCCCGAAGGTTCTCGGCTATGCCTGGCTGGGCATCGACCGTACGTTCAAAACCGCAGTCAAAGTGCGGAGGTTCAGGCATCTCCTCCTCTTTCTTGTCGCGTTCATGGTCTATGACGACGGCATCCAGACAGTCATCAGCATGGCAACCATGTACGGCACGGCGGAACTTGGGCTGAGCAATACGGTCCTCATGCTGACCCTTCTTATCATCCAGATAATCGGTATACCGAGCGCGCTTCTTTTTGGCAAGCTGGGGGAACTCCTCTCCACAAAAACCGCGCTCATGATCACCCTTGTCCTCTGGTCGGGAATTGTCATCTACGCCTTTTTCATCACAAGCGCAGCCCAGTACATGGCGCTCGGCGCGGTTGTCGGGCTGGCGATGGGCGGCTCCCAGGCGCTCAGCCGTTCGCTCTACGGCTCCATCATCCCGGCGGAAGCTTCCGCGGAATTCTTCGGGTTCTATTCGGTGTTCAGCAAATTCGCCTCCATCGCAGGCCCCCTCATGTTCGGCATCATCCATCAGGCCACCGGCTCCTCACGGTACGCCATCCTTTCGCTCATCGCGTTTTTCCTCACCGGCATACTTCTTCTCAGCTTCGTAAATCTCGCAAAAGCCCGTGAGGCAAAAGAAAAAGGGCTGTTTTAAACTCACCCCCTAACCCTTATAGAGGGGGGAAAATGTGAATTTTTGGCAAGGTGCACACAATTTCCAAAAATATATTGCTATTTTGACAAAATAATAGTATGGATAGTGGATTCAGATGGCTTTATGACGGGAGATATGAAGAAGACGAAATAATTACAGGTCAGCGGTAAACAAAATACATACACCGGGAGGGATTGAAGAAATGAAGTATGTATTGATTGTTTTCCTGTGGGCAGCCTACTGTGCCCTTCACAGCTTCCTGATCAGCATACGGTTTTCCAATCTCATGTCACGCTCGTTAAAAGACTATTATGCCTTTTACCGGTTTGCGTACATTGTGATTTCACTTGTCCTGCTTGTTCCGCTGATAAAATTTACGGCACAGAACAATGATCAGGTGATTTTTACCTATGGACCTTATCTTTCTCTTGTCCGGAATGCCCTTGTTGCGGGTTCTTTGCTCATGTTCTTCTGGGCTTTTTTCTTCGATTACGATTCTTTGTCGTTTTTTGGAATCCGCCAGATAATGAACTTTGGGAAACCAAAGGAAACAGACCGGTCCGGGGATATCAAAAAAAACGGGTTGTTGGGTATAATACGGCATCCGATGTATCTGGCTTTGATCATATTTTTATGGTGTCAGACGTACCGGGTGATGGATGTCGTTGTCAATACCGTGTTGACGATTTATATCCTTATCGGAACAAAGCTTGAAGAAAACAAACTCGTTCTTGAATTTGGCGAGCCATATATCAAATATCAAAAAGAAGTGCCGATGTTAATTCCATTTACCAAAAGAAGGGTAAATTAGCTCTCATTGTTTTCATTCAAGGCCTGACAGGCTGATCCGCCGGAAGGCACAGCGCCGCCGCTGATCAGTATTTTGGGCGTAAACGAAAGGAAAGCTGCATGAAGAAGATGTTGATTGTACCGGCTGTTTTGGCGCTTTCGGCGATGATTCTCCTTGGCGGATGCGCGTCCGCAAAATTCATCAGCACGGGGACATCGGCGGCTGCAAAAGCCGATGGCTGCCAGATCGAGATATTCGATTCGAAACTGCCGGACCATGATTATGAAGAACTTGGTGTCATCGAAGGCGATGGATTCATGGGAGCCGCCACCCTTGAAAAGGTTTTGCCCAAAATGAAAATACAGGCCTGCAGAGCGGGCGGGGACGCCATCATCCTCAAAACCAGCCAAAAGTTCTATAACGGCCTCGACGACAAATTCTTCATCACAGCGACAGTCATCCGCTGGAAGAATTAGGTTTCGGCGGGAAATTTTTGTTTGGGAAATTTAAACTCACCCCCCGGCCCCCTCTCTATAAGCACCCCAACTTTTGCAAGCAAAAGCCGGGGACCCCGCCAAGAGATGGGGGGGAAGGTGAGCAGCTTTGGTGTAGTTTGAATAATCCGGGTTAGATTCGTTGGGATAGAAAATGGATGATGAAAGAAATCGTGTTTGTCCTGTTGAGCTTGCGAATTCACTCGACAGCAAAATCAGGAAGTGGCTGCAGAATCCGCAAAAAATACTTTCGCCGTATGTTCGGGAAGGAATGACCGTTCTCGATGTCGGATGCGGACCCGGTTTGTTTTCTGTCGAGCTGGCAAAAATGGTCGGCAGGGATGGAAAAGTAATCTCGGCTGATTTGCAGGATGGAATGCTTCAAAAACTTGCTGTCAAAATTCGCGGAACGGAATTGGAAAAAAGAATCGAACTTGTGAAGTGTGAAAAAAATACAATAAATGTGTCCGAAAAGATCGATTTTGGACTGGCATTTTTTATGGTTCACGAAATCCCCGACAAGGAACCTTTTTTTAAAGAGCTGAAATCTATTTTGAAAGAAAACGGACAAATCTTAGTTGTTGAACCAAAGTTATTTCATGTCTCCAGAAAAGAGTTTGAGGTAACAACCAAAATTGCAGAAGGCGCCGGATTCAAAATAAACCGGGGCCCCCGGCTGCCTTTCTGCTGGTCGATGATCCTTACTGCCTGAAAAGCCCCAGGCGGATGCTTCTCCCCGGCTTCGCACAAGCATTTTAAAACTCACCCCCCGGCCCCCTCTCTATCCTATAGAGGGGGAGGAGCGTGAATTATTATGGATATTGAATTAAGGTGGGTTTGTTATGAGTGTTATGAAGAAAACGACAGAATTACTTGTTCGGCGAATTGAAAGAAAGGAAAAGCTATGTCAGAAAAAATAGATAAGATAAAAGATATTCTTGATCAGTTGGATGAAGAATTAGAAAAGCAAAACAACACTATATCTAATGATTTTAGCTTTTTCGAACTACCTGAAATAGTAAGTAATATTATTGAATATTTACAACCACTTCTATTTCCATATGAAATGGCGATTTATTGGTATATGTTTAATAATTCTGTTCTTAAGAAGGAAACCAATCTAATTAGAGTTTCTACTCGTGGATTGGGAAAACCCAAAACTGTTGTGACATCATCATCTGGTCAATCAGAAGGATTAAGTTACGGATCTGTTCAGGATGCTTTAGCTGGTCTTGAAAAAAAAGGCGCAATAAGGAAAGCAGGTGACACAAATAGAGAAGGAACTTTGTATCAAATATTTCTTCCAGATGAAATATTAATTTGCAAAGAATATATGCAAGAAAAAGCTGTCACAGAACCGATTTCAATTAATGACAAAAAAGAAGTTGATTACTATAATATAAAAGAGAACAGGTATAAAATATTTGAAAGGGATGGGTATAAATGTCATTATTGTAGAAAGTTGCTAACACGTTTTTCTGCTACTTTAGACCACATTCAACCAGTAAGCAAAGGCGGAGATAATTCATATGAAAATCTAATTACCTCTTGTTTGAACTGTAACTCTAATCGAACTGACAATGAAGTTATGGAAGCGGTTATACGTGGAAATAAAATTAAAGATAAAAATAGCATCTAACTACGAGATCAACCTGATATTGCGGACAAGGTGCTCGGCAGGTTAACGATACGTTAGCGATAAGGAAGCAAAGCTATAACTGACCATTCATAAACATACCGAGCCGTTTAAGAGCAGACCGTTAGTCAAAAATGCTGAAAAATTTCTTTATTATTTTTAAGTTTCCCCCTCATTTTTCCCTTGACAAAGCCAGTGTAAAAGCTTATGCTGCTTACCAGCAATAAGGGCGAAAACCGTCTTTTTTTGACCTAAGTAATAACGTTAGTTATGTTATATATACTATCACAAAAACATAGTTAGTTATCAAAAAAAAGGAGCCTTG
>JBAYHX010000019.1:0-17690 GCA_041665965.1 Candidatus Latescibacterota bacterium | reverse complement strand
TATGAACATCTACATACCCAAGACCTTTCCCCATCAATCGATTTTTATCGATAAAAACAATTATTTCTTCGATATCAGCGACAGAGCTTGCGGGAAGAGTGTTGAGTAAATCCAGAATTTCACCTCGGTTTTTGATGTTGCCGCACGCCAGTTCGCCGATAACGAAAGGATGGGTCAACACGCGCCCTTCTTCTAAAAGTTCGATCAGGCGATCATGCCCATATCGAAGATGTTCCACCCAAATCGACGTGTCAACCAATACCATTTCATTCAACGACAGGTCTCCGTCTTTCGGGTATTCTCAATTCTTTTTCCGTACCGCCAAGCCGCGCAAGACGTTTTGAGCTTTCACGGGCAATCAGCGTTTCAAGGCCAAGCCGTACCAGCGAAGTTTTTTCCGTGATTCCCGTCATCCGGCTGGCTTTCATTATCAGCTCGTCGTCAATATTCAGAGTGGTTCTCATGGCATATCCCTTTCCATTAAGTATGCATTGATAATGAATCATAATATGCATGAATTATATGTATAACGCAAGGGATTGTTGATGAGGTCAAAGCAGATAAAGGGGCCCATCTTTATTTAGCCAAACACTATTTATACGAAACGGTATAACATCTCGATACTATTGTCCAATTCATGTCCTTCTTTAACTACTTTTAAAAACTCTTTATCGATAAAATGTTACTTTCCCCTCATTGAATTTGTGAATCAACATTGATATGAGAGATTGATAGGGCAGCCCCTCTTCGATTGCTTTAGCCTGAATTTTCTTTAAATCTCGTTCTGTCATTCGAATATTGATCCTTTTTTGCTTGTTCAGGCTGGAGCGTGCATATTCCTCGTATTGTTTTTTTTCATTCTCGGTGAGGTCAGAAACCCACGCTTCATTATCAAGCGATTGCGACAATTCCAATTCGTCTTTATCCAAAAATTCTGTATTATTCATTACTTACCTCCTATATATTTCTTTGGAAGGGTTTGTTATCCCTCGACCACTCTCATCGCGATATCCGACCATTCCCAGAGCTTTTGAGGCTGGTACCTGACCGTGCTGATGTCTTTGAGAATGAACTCGACCGGGCATCCGTGACTGCCGCAGATTTCTTTTACAGCCCGAAGGTCTTTCTCCACTGCAAGGGGATCCCATGTGTCGAACGAGAGAAACGCGGGGCTGGGTTTGCGGGAGAAAACAAAATCCCGCCCGATGCCCTCGGCGCCTTTCTCGACATCCACCCAGGGGCTCATGGAGATTTTCCGAAGATGGGGGATTTTTTTCACCATGTCGAGACGCGCGTGGAGCGGTTCGCAGCAGCCGTAGTATACCAGCCCGAACCGCGAGTACCATTTGACCGCGTAGTCGATCTCGAACTCCTGATGAACCGCCGGAGACACCGAACCGAATATCTGCGCCATCCCGCATGTCCAAACATCCTTTGCGCGCGGTTTTTCGGGATCGAACCCGGGAGCGGGGAGTTCATCGGTATGCGCGCCGGTGCAGTGGACGCGGCTCAGATGATGCGCCAGAAGTCCCCGGGTCTCGGCCTGATCCAGAAGCGCGAGCCAGGCGTCGGTGACCCGCGACATCAGACGGTGCATGAATTCCGGACGGTCGACCATATCCACGAGGACATTTTCCGCCCCGCGCCATTGCACGATCCAGTCCCAAACATTGAACATCGTTGCAATCCCCTGCATTTCGACACCGAGGATACCGTCGAATATCTCATGGGCCATGTTTTCACGGCGGGCGGTTTCTGATTCGTCTAGACGGGCGTCGGGCATTCGTATTTTTTTCAGGTCATCGTCGGTTTTCAACTGGTCGCGGTATTCATGGCTCATGATATCGTTTTCAGAATCGGTGAGAAGGCGTTCTTCCTCGATCTCGATCCCGAATCCCGTTCCAACTATGGCTTTCGGCACGGTCACCACGGGTTCGACCACCATATCCGCGCGCATGTGGTTCCATGCATAGAGGATACGTCGCAGGTCACGTTCTCTGTCCCGGCAGAATGTGTCCTGAGTGCGGAGGGTCAGCTCGTCATCGACATTCATCTCGTTCCAGCACACCTGGTCGATCATGACCATCGGCCTCTTCGGTTTCAAACCGTTCAGCGCCTTCCAAAGAGAGATAGTCTCCTGCTGAATCGGAAGAGCGGCGATTTCCGCGATCTGTTTGGCCAACTCCTGAAGAATATGTTTGTCTTTATTGCTTGCCGACATATCGGTCATCCTCACAGGTAAAGAAATTTATCATTCCGTTGACAATTTTTTCTGAAACTGCCAAAAAAAAGTTATTTGAGAAATCGCTTATCGAGATTAGACAGCACGTTGATTTTATATTTTAACAAACGTTTATTTCTTAATACCATTTTTTAACTCACCCCATAATCCCCTCTCTTACAAAGAGATGAGAAAACCCAGATGTGTATGATAAATTATGGGTTATGAAAGTTTATAGGTTATTCCCCTCGCCCGTTTACGGGAGAGGGGACATGGGGTGAGGGTGTCTTTATATACTCCTGTTCTTACCTTTGTTGAGTCAACTCGATAAGCGTATTTGAGAATAACAAAGTATCATTCGGAAAATCATATCTTTTTCAACACTGCAAAACCCCCGATATCCACAGGAAAATCAAGATTCAATGCCCCGCCGCAGCTTTTTACAACAGTTCCATTCCCCTTTTGTTTGTGCATGATATCTGTCGCAGTCAGACGGTAAGAACCTTCGACGCCCGCCAAACGGGTAAGAATCGAGGGCCGTGAACAACCATTGAACAGGATGATCGATCCGGGATCAGAGGCATTGACATTCAGGACAGAGGGCCAGTCCCGGAGGAAAGACGGTATATATATCCAGCCGCCTGCAGTGATTTGCGCGACAGAATAGCCCGGGTCGTCGGAAAGCGGTTCGAATAATCCTTTCCTGAACCGATCCTTGTGCTCGTTGTAGAAAATCAGCCAGGCTCGTATAAGCGAAACATGGCTCGCAGGGAGTTCATCGAAATTGATTGACAGGGTAGGAACCGCATAAAACATGACCGTCGCAAGATATCTGGCGACATTCTCGTCGCTCTCTATCGGCGTCCAGAATGCGGGGTCGGACTGCGGCGCAACACCACGGCACCAGGAACGGATGAGCGCGAGATGCCTCCTTCCGAGATCGGGATCTGACGGTGTATCCTGCCCCCGGTAACAATTTCCATAAATTCTATTTGCGATGTTTGCGTAGTTTAGACGGTACTCGATAATGGCATCGGTTTTTACCCGGCGTATCGAGTCGGCCATGAGACGCATGCTTTCACGGACCCCGTCGCTGACAAATTCGCTGGCATGGGTGTGTTTAGCCTCGCAGTGCACAAGAGGAGCCGAAGACTGGCTCGCGTCGAGAAAATCGATTTTGAGGCCATCGAGACCGTAACGCTCCATAAGGCTCCCGGCGATGCGTCCCGCCCGCTCCTGTACTTCCCGGCATCGCGGACAGAGAAGATTATCGGGCGCTCCTTTTGCCACCAGGCGAAATGGGGCAAATTCTTTCGCATCAGGTGAATTCGCGTCATAGATGAAAGGACGGTACCATATGAGAGCCCGCAAACCCTGAGCATGGATGACGTCAATGGTTTTCCGAAAATCGGGGAAAATCTCTTTTTTCGGTTCCCAATCACCGCCGGTTTTCATCCAGCCGTCATCGATGATAAATGTTTTGAATCCAAGTTTGCTGCAGGCGCGGGCATTTCTTTCTATGAACTCGCCGCTCAGTTTTCCCAGAGAAGGATACCATGTGTTCCATACCGGCTCGAAACATGACACCGGTGTATCGTAACGGAGACCCCGGATAGTATCATACCATTCCACAAAACTCGTTACCGACCGGTTCCAGGGGATGTCTTCACGGTCAAGGTAGACTGTCTCGTCAATTTCGTCCGATCGAAATGTGCTGTCTTTGGCAAAGCGGCTGATGGTCAGCACAAGATTTTTTCCGCCGTACTGAGTCTGAAAACCCAGGGAGCCGTCACCGGTCTGATTTTTTAGCGCGAGGAATCCACGGTTACGTCCATGACGGTTCTGCACGGCAGCAACAAAAGACCCGTCATGCCCGGCTGCGGGTATCTCTATTCCCCAGGGAAGACCGATATAAGCATGCTGACCAAGACCGTCAAGCTGCTGAGTATACCAGATTTTCTGCACATCTTTCAGCGGAATTGGAACTGAAACGGAAAATCGGCGAATATCCAGACTCCTATGCGCGTTGAAAACGATTTTTGCCAATGCTTTACCTTCAGAAATGTTCTCCACCGATATCTGAAAAGCGGAACCATCGGGAACCCCGCTCTCCAATTCCATAGTTACAGTCCCCTGAAGGCCGAGAATTTTGAAGGATCCGGAAACCCTTCTGTTTTCAGCGGAGCTTTTCGATGTGCCGGTAATTGTCTGTGCAATTCCGGCGAAAGAGACAATTCCTGTTTTCATGAAGGAGCGTCTGTTTTGCGCATGCAATGCAGTTATACCACGAACATTTTTTTTTATTTTCATGAATACTTCCTCACTGGTTATTAAATCAGGATTCAGGAGGTTCAAGCTGTTTTTTACCGTATTCAGGAATATTCAAAGATCGGGTCTGGATTTCCAGTGATTCAAGGTCTTCGATGGATTTCTCGCTGCCCGACCCCAGATCGGAAAACTTCCGGGCGCTTACAAGAACCCGTGATTCCAGAGACCCGACAGCCTGGTTATAGCATTCCACACTTCGTTTCAGCGCTCCGCCAAGGCTTGCAAAATATTCGGTGAGCGTTACAATACGGGTATAGAGTTCCTTTCCCAGATCGCTGATCTTCCGGGCGTTTTCCGCCAGACGCTCCTCCCTCCATCCCATCGCCACCACGCGGAGAAGAACGATAAGCGTTGTTGGTGAGGCGAGAATCACCCTGTTTGCAATTCCTTCCTCGATAAGGGAAGGGTCAAGTCGGAGAGCCGCTGTGTAGAAAACCTCACCGGGAAGGAAGAGGACAACCATATCAGGAGAATCTTTGAACTGTTTCCAATATTCTTTCCTGCCAAGGTTGTGTATCTGGTCTTTAACATTCCGGGCAAATACGGCGAGCTTTTCTTCACGGGATTTTTCATCCGAAAAGGAAAGTGAATCGATATATGCATTGATGGGAGTTTTCGCATCCACCGCAATGTTTCTTCCCCCGGGAAGGCGAACGACAAGATCGGGACGCTGAATTCCCGTTTCGGAGGTAGAGCTTGGCTGCTCCAGAAAATCGCAGTACTCCAGCATTCCCGCCATTTCGACCGTGTTCCGGAGCTGGATTTCACCCCAGCGCCCACGGATTTCCGGCCTTCGGAAGGCGTCCGCAAGCTTCCCCGTTTCGGTCTTCAGCTCTTTCTGGCCTTCAAGAAGAGCGCGAACCTGCTCGGTGAGCATGCCATATGCCTGCCCTCTTTTTTCTTCCATCTCCCGAACGTGAATCTCATATTTCGTGAGATTATCCGCAAGCGGTTTGACAAGGTTTTCAACCGCTTTTTCCTTTTTTTCCAGATCGCCATTTGCCTCGGACTGGAATTTTTCCATCACGGTTTTGGCCAGATCAAGGAACTGCTGGTTATTATTTCTCAAAGCCTCGGAGGAAAGAGCTTTGAAAGCGTCCTCGAGATTTTTTTTCGCTTCTTCCAGAAGAGCGAGCTTCTGTACTCCCAGCTCACGTTCGGAGAACAGATCCCTTTCTGCGATGATGCGGCGCTCACGTTCCGAAGCCAGTTCCTGGGTAATTACGGCGCATTGCGCTTCCTGATCCGCCAGCCGTTTTTGCAGATTTCCAAAATCTCCCCTCTTCAACAACCAGACAGCAATTCCTCCGGCAAGGAGTCCGAAACAAAGGATAAAAACCATATTCATTGCAGTCACCCTGCCTCTCTATCTAAACTGTTTACTATGAAAATAGTCCGCTGTTCGGAAAAATAGTTACAGGATCAAAACAGCTGTTTACCGAACCGGAATCGAAAAAAAACCAGTTCAGAATAATAGAACACCGAAAATCTGTTGTCAACACAATACCTGAATATCCGGCTCAGGATTCCGGAGAAAATTAGTTCCTGTTTGAAACGGATAAAAGAGCCGGGCGTATAATTATCCTGAAACAATTCTTGCTATATAAAAACCATTATATTATATTTGCAATCTTTACAACTGTAGGAAAATAAAAGTTTTTTGGTATCATGCAGGAAAGGAATTGCAATGAAAAGAACATTCCAACCGTCGAACCGTAAGAAAGTCAACAAACATGGCTTCAGAGCAAGAATGGCAACCAAGGATGGCCGTGCTGTTCTTGCCCGGAGAAGGAAAAAGGGAAGAAAGAGCCTGAGTTCCTCAGACAGATAATCCCATGCATTTCAGCGTAGATACAAAAACAGCCTGTGTTCTCAGAGAATCAGGTCTGTTCGTCAGGCATGGCTCTGTTTATCTGAGATATCTTCCCGGCGATTCTTACCGATACTCCCCCGTTCTATCGAAACGGCAGGGCAGTTCGGTCCAGAGAAACAGGATAAAAAGGGTCGTCCGAGAAATCCTTCGAAAAGATGCGGGGAAAAACCCGAAAGGTTCATATCTCGTTTTTATCAAAGGCGAATGTTCTTCACTGAACAGCAATATCCTTGCGAGAGATATCGGCTTTTTAATGAATGCCCTTCAGGGAACACCTCGGTAAACGGGTTTCACAATGTTGAAAAATATTATTATCGGTTTGATAAGATTATATCAAATTATGCTGTCACCCTATATGGGAGGACAGTGCAGATATTACCCTTCCTGTTCCCAATATGCCATCCTGAGTCTAAAGAAAGATGGCATACTTCGTGGAACGGCAAAATCATTCTGGAGGATTCTGCGCTGCAACCCATTTTCCAAAGGCGGGATAGACAACCCTTAAGGAACTATGGATAAAAACTTATTTTATGCCGTCCTTCTGACTACGCTTGTCATTCTGTTGTTTTCATCTCCCTTCTATCAGAAGCGTTTCGGGAACCCTGTACCTGCAAAACCGGCAGTAGAAAAAACACTTCCTGACACCAGCCGGACAAAAACCGCTGATACTCCGCCTGTGGAAAAAAATACCGCGGCAACAGCGCCGGTTCAGCAGGAACCCGTTTCCACACTGGAAAAAGCAAAACAGGATACAACCGCGGCGGTAAAGATCGGCCAGATAAATTTGCCATCCGCTGTCCAGGAAATTACCCTTGAAAATAGTGATGTAAAGCTTGTGCTCTCCTCTCGCGGAGGAGCTCTCAAAAGCGCTGTGATGAAACGGTATCCCGGGCCTTCTCGCGGTGCTCCCACCCAGATAATTACCGCCGGAGAAACGTGGTATGCGGGAAACGTTTTCGACGGGAAAGATCAGATTGATTTCAATGATATCAACTTCGTTCCAACATCAGCCACTGCAAATCATATTATTTTTTCGGCAGAACTGAACGGTAACAGAACCATACAAAGGGAATTTTCCCTCTCCCCGGACGAATATACTCTGAAAGCTCGTACAATACTGAGCGGTTCATGGAATGACCCGACAGTTCAGCTCACCTGGCATGGGCCAATCGCCAATACCGAACCGGCTTTCCGTCAGATCCGTATCTGGCCATTCAGTATGTTTATTTCCGACGAATTGAATATGTACAGCAAGATAAACTATATGGGCCAGGGTGACCGTTTCATCGAGGATAACGGAAAAGAGAAGCAGAAAAGGATCTATTCCAAAGAAGGCATCCAGAGCATCGATCCGAAAAAAGGCGCCGGCGGAAAAGACACGTTTACCGGCGAACTGGACTGGTATGCGGTAAAGAATAAATATTTCATGACCGCCGCGCTACCTGTTCAGCGTGAACGCTGGAATGTAAAGTCTAATTACGCAATGACTTCCAACGGAAAATGGTTCGATTTCACATTGACCAAAAAGATTTCCGACGGCGATACCGACATCAACATGTATATCGGCCCGCAGTCTTATGAAATTCTTAAAGGGTATGAACGTAACCTTGCGCAATCCATTGATCTATCATGGAAATATCTTCGGCCGCTTGCTATCCTTTTTCTCTGGATGTTCAAATATCTCCATATGGTTATTTCGAACTGGGGACTGGTGCTTATCGCTTTCTCCGTCATCATTAAATTTGTGCTCTACCCGCTGACAAAGTCGAGCATGAACTCTATGAGGAAAATGTCGGCGCTCCAACCGCAGATAATGGCTTTGAAAGAGAAACACAAGAATAATCCTCAAAAGGTGCAGCAGGCCACTATGGAGCTTTATAAAGCGAACGGAGTGAATCCTTTCGGAAGCTGCCTGCCTCTTCTTTTGCAGATGCCGGTCTTTTTTGCTCTCTATCCTGTTGTTGGCAGGGCGATTGAACTTCGTCAGGCGATGTTCATTCCTCACTGGATTGACGATCTCTCAATGCCTGACCCGTATTTTATTCTTCCGGTGGCTATGGGAGTCTCGATGTTTTTTCAGTCGAAATCAACTATGACCGATCCGAATCAGAAAGCTATGATGTATATGATGCCGGTTATGATGATTATTCTTTTTGCCAATTTCAGCGCCGGATTGACATTGTACTGGCTGATGTTCAATATATTCTCCTGGATGCAGCAGGAAATGCCTGCAATAATAAAATTCTTCAATAAAAATGTTCGAAAAGCTTAGGAGCGTCGTTTTCACCGGAAACGAGATCCCTATGATGATTAAGCGGCGGAGTGGCAAAGGTTAAAACAATTACTTTGTCAGTTTGCCGCTTTTTCGCTATAATTCGTAAGCTGTTAATTCAAAGCACACTCTACCGAAAAATACCATATGCGTTCAGTTCCCAAAATCCAGTCATGTTCCGTAAAGTATGCGGAAAACGATACAATTGCCGCCATAGCAACTGCGCCCGGCGCTGCCGGAATCGCGGTCATTAAAATCAGCGGACATGATGCTGTTTCTATCCTTCATTCTCTCTTTAGGGGCGTACCAGACCCCGAACTATTCCCGCGCCGTATGGTTCACGGCCACATTACCGATGGCTCGATCACTCTGGACGAGGTTCTCGTCTGCTTCATGAAAGCTCCTCATTCTTACACCGGCGAGGACGTGGTCGAAATTCAGAGCCACGGCGGATATACTGCGGCCGGCGCGATACTTTCCCTCGTTCTTGAGAAGGGCGCCCGTCCGGCGGAACCGGGAGAATTTACCAAACGGGCTTTTCTCAACGGGAGGATCGATCTTGCACAGGCAGAAGCTGTAATGGAAATTGTTGGCGCCGAAGGTAAAGAATATCTGAAACGTGCAGAAAAACTTATGGAAGGAGCTTTCTCACAGCGGATCAGAAAACTCATAGACGATCTCGCTGTTTCGGAATCTCTTACCGAATTGAACATAGATTTCCTCGACCAGGGTCTCGAGGCTATCCCAAAGGATAGACTGATAAATTCTCTTGAAAATACCATCCGAACTCTCGATGCCATGCTTGCGTCCTACAGCACCGCGCAACGTATAAAAAATGGATTGAGAGTTGTTCTCGCGGGAAAAGTAAATTCAGGAAAATCAACACTTTTCAATACACTCCTCGGCAGAAAGCGCTCGATCGTTCATAACCGTCCCGGGACAACCCGTGACTGGATAGAGGAAAAGATCGAACTTGAAGGCGTTTCGGTCAATCTCATCGACACCGCAGGTCTCCGTGAAACCGAGGATGAAATCGAACGTGAAGGAGTGAACGAGTCAAAACGTTTTCTCAAAGACGCTGAAATTGTTATATATTTACACGAAGCGGGCGAGGAAACCTTTTCCAATGAAAAATATCCGTTCGATTCTTCAAACATCATCCCGGTGATCAGCAAATCGGATATATTAGATAAACGCTGTATAAATAAAGAGATACTGTGCGTTTCATCTCATACCGGAAAAGGAATCGATGAGCTTCGCAATGCAATTGCAGCTCTTGCTTCCCCATTGATCAATACCGGCGACAGCGATTCGCTGGTCATGGTGGAACGGCATCGTATCCTTCTTTCGCAGGTGAGAGAGCATCTCCTCGGAGCGCTCAGAAGTATCGATGAATGGTCGGAAGAAATTACCGCTCTTGAATTGAAAGAGGCTCAGAACAAGTTAGAGGAAATTATTGGAATCAATTGCAGTATAGATGTTCTCACTACTATTTTTAAAAGTTTTTGTATCGGAAAATAAAATAAATATTCTTGTTTCACGTGAAACAAAAGGGATATATGGAAAAAGATTTTGATGTAGTTGTCATTGGCGGCGGCCATGCGGGGGTCGAGGCTGCTGCCATCTCAGCAAACATGGGACACCGTACCGGTCTTATTACCTTCGATAAAAAGAAAACAGGATTTATGTCCTGTAATCCGGCGATCGGAGGATTGGCAAAAGGTCATCTTGTCCGTGAGCTCGATGCCCTTGGCGGTATTATGGGATTGGCCATAGACCGTGCCGGAATTCAGTTCAAAATGCTGAACACATCGAAAGGCCCCGCTGTCTGGTCCTCACGGGCTCAGGCGGACCGCGCCCGGTATCCTGTGGAAATATTTAAAATTCTCTCTTCCATACCCGCGCTCAAATTAATTGAAAACGAAGCGGTGGATATTGTCGCAGAACATGGCCGTGTGCAAGCTGTAAAACTCGCCGACGGGCAGATCATCACGACAGATGCTGTCGTTGTCACATCCGGCACATTCCTCCGCGGAATCATGTACATAGGGCAGCGTAAGATATGGGGGGGCAGAAGGAATGAAAATGCCGCCGACCATATCACACAATCGATCGTTTCCCTCGGCCACCCTGTTGAACGATACAATACCGATACAACTCCCCGTGTCTGGAGGGAATCTCTTGACCTTGAAAAAACAGAAGTACAGAATGGCGATGATTCTCCGAATTTCTTTTCCTTCAGAACACCTCCGGATACCAAAGTAATCCAGGAACCCTGTTATCTCACTAAAACCAATCAGCGAACTCACCGTATCATACTCGACAATCCGGACAAGACGCCTTTCCTTTCCAAGACTATCGAGGGAAAGAGCCCTCGTTACTGTCCCTCCATCGAGGACAAGATATTTCATTTTCCCGATCACGAATCCCATCTTATCTTTCTCGAGCCTGAAGGCAGAAATCATCCGGAAATGTATGTGAACGGTTTCTTTACCGGTTTTTCGGAAGATATCCAGATCGCCGCTCTCAGAACAATTCCCGGGATGGAAAAGGTCGAGATTTCCCAGATGGCATATGCCATAGAATATGATGTTTTCGACCCCCGTTTTCTGAAAAGTTCCCTTGAATCCAAAGTAACTTCCGGCCTTTTCCTTGCAGGACAGATAAACGGAACCTCCGGTTACGAGGAAGCCGCTGCGCAGGGTATCATGGCCGGGATAAATGCAGCATTCTTTGTCCGTCGCGAACCTCCCTGCATATTGAATCGTTGGGAAGCATATATCGGGGTGCTGATAGATGATCTTGTTACCAAAGGCACCGATGAACCATACCGTATGTTTACTTCTCGGGCAGAATACCGTCTTCTTCTCAGAGAGGATAATTCCGATTCCCGCCTGCTTCCCTATACAAAAAGGATCGGGGTCATTTCCGGCAATGATATTGTTTCACGTGAAACAGACATCTCTCTTCTTGAAAAAGCGATTGCTCTTTCCGATACTCTATCCGTGAAAGAGGGAGTTATCAACCCTCTTTTATCGGCAAAGGGGAAACTTCCGGTAACGGGGAGTAAAAGTATTTCACAGTTGCTCAGCCGTATGGACATCGTTTGGGAGGATGTTGCTCCTTTTCTGCTCAATTCCCTTGAAATTCCCGATAAAATCGGCCGACGTCTTGAAATTGAAATCCGTTATCGCGGATATATACGCCGTCAGTTGGAAATGATCAACCGTCAGCTTGCCTCGGAGAATATGCGTATTCCCGATTCCATCGATTATTTATCAATCGGGGCGCTTTCCCTGGAGGCGCGTGAGAAATTCAATCTTATCCGGCCCGCAACAATCGGTCAGGCGCGGAGAATTCCGGGCATAAGCCCTTCTCATATTTCACTTATCATGATCGAATCAGAACGGTTGAAACGTAAGAGATATCCAAATGCCAGCGCCTAATGAATTTTACCTGTCGCTTTCCGGTGGAGCTTTGCTCTATGGAGTTCATCTTGACGACGATGCTCTGTCGCTTCTCGAACGGTATACCGATATTCTTTCCTTATGGAACAAAACTATGAATCTTGTGTCAAAACGTGATATGGACCGTTTTGTCGAATATCATCTGCTTGATTCTCTCAAAGTATCTGCGTGTGTCGATATGGTATCTTTAAAGACGATTATGGATTTTGGCTCAGGAGCCGGTCTCCCTGGAATTCCCTTACAGATAGCTTTTCCACATTTAAAGACAGTTCTTGTTGATTCCATGGCGAAAAGAGTAAATTTCCTTTCTCATGTTATTTCCGAGTTATCACTTTCGTCCGTTTCTGTTATCCGTTCACGGGTAGAGGAGATGCCTTCTTCTTATAACGGCGCGTTCGATATGGTTATCACCCGTGCGACAGTCAGTCTCCTCCGGGCATTTACCTTTACTGCGCGTTTTCTCCGCCCAAAAGGAATGCTTGTTTCCATAAAAGGAGAACAGATAGAAAACGAACTCCATGAACTGCAGCAGCATCCTGATTCGCGACTTTTCAACATACGTATATTCAAACCACCGGTGGTCGACAAGGTTCGAACCGGTTATGTTGTTATCATCACAAAAAGGTAGGTTGTCAACAGAGACCAATACTATAAGCTCCGCTTGTATCGTTTTGTCTTGCTTGCTGTTACAATATTTTAATATGATTTGTAAACATTTTTTGACAAGTTATCAACATCATTTTATTATATGCGAGACATACTGTTTTGAATGTCTCTGCTAAAAATCCCATTAAAATCTTTTCAACATTGAGTCAACATGGCCGAAACATCTTCAGGTTCACTGTATATAGTTTCCACTCCGATAGGAAACATGGGCGATTTTTCCACAAGAGCGCTCGAATGTCTCAGTTCAGTTGAGTATATCGCCTGCGAGGACACAAGGCATACCGGACTTTTCCTTTCCCGTCTTGGGATAAAGAAACGCCTTTTTTCCTATAATGACATCAATGAAAAAACCCGTTCGCTCCGTGTTGTAAAATTGCTCTCGGAGGGATATGACGTAGCTTTGGTTTGCGATGCGGGAACACCGGGAATCAGCGACCCAGCGTATCGTATGATACAATCCTCTGTTTCTGCCGGATTCACTGTCATCAGCATTCCGGGGGCTTCTGCGGTATTAGCCGCTCTCGTTGTCTCCGGGCTTCCCCTTGACCGTTTTATTTTTGAAGGGTTTCTTCCTCAAAAGGGCATGAAACGGATTAAAAGCATAGAAGCTCTGAAAGAAGAACCCCGTACCATTGTTCTCTATGAATCGCCGTACCGTATCATTATTTTACTTGAGCAAATTCTTGAAATTCTTGGCGACCGTGAAATATCTGTCTCCCGTGAACTGACCAAGATGTATGAAGAGACTGTTCGCGGCACTGTTTCCGAAGTACTCTCAAAAATCAAGGATCAGAAACCTCGCGGGGAATATACTGTGGTAATAAGGGGTATCGGGAAGAAAGGCGGACATGAAAGGTCTTCTGATAACATTTGAGGGGATCGACGGTTCTGGAAAGTCAACCCAGGCAATCCTTCTGCAAAAGCGTTTGGAGGAACTGGGGATTCCTGTTTTTCTTTACCGTGAGCCGGGCGGTACATCTATTGGTGAAAAAATTCGTTCCATTCTCCTGGATAAAATGCATTCCGAAATGTTTCCGCTGACAGAACTTTTCCTCTACCTCGCCGCGCGGGCGCAGATCACCTCCCAGCGCATCGTTCCTTCTCTCAATGACGGTTCCATTGTCCTCATGGACCGGTATCTCGATTCAACGATCGCGTACCAGGGGTATGCCCGTGGGCTGGGAGTGGAACTGTTGCGTGAATTGAACATGCTCGCCACCGGCGGCCTTTTGCCTGATGCTACTTTTGTGATTGATTGCGACCCTTGTGTCGCTCTCAAAAGGAATACGTCTCTCCCTGACAGACTTGAATCCGAGGGGATCGAATTCATGAAGCAGGTTCGCGAAGGGTTCCTCCTGCTCTCAAAAATGGAGCCGGAGCGGGTTTTTGTTTTCGACGGCGCACGGGATGTGTCAACTATTGAAAATGAGATTTATCAAAAAGTAAAAACCATTATCAGGAGCATTTAGCTTTCTGTCGCTTTCCTGCAGGTTTCAAATGTGATGTTCCAATGGGATGCATTCCATGTAACTACTCCTTTTTCCAAAAGAAGAATTTGCGGAGATTCGTGTTTAATCTTGCTCTTCTCGGCAATCATTTGGGATAGATCACGGTTTTTATTGACATCTATTATGTAGACCTTTACATCGTCTTTTATCGTTTCAACAAATTTTTTTAATTCCCGTAGTGCGTTTTGTGAAATTCCGCAGTATAAGCTGTTTTTAAATACCAGCGCCTTTTCATCCTGGAATATTTCATCCAGATCATTTTTTGAAATAATTTCCTTAATTACAGCCATATTTTTCTCCTTATTATCACGTGTTTTTGGTATTTTATGCTTTCTCTCAATTTTTCAAAGAGATACGGTGGTGAACTCAAAGTTTCTTCAAAATAAGGTGTATATTGACAATATGGATCGTTTTTTCTCCCTCTCTTTCAATGAGTTGGAATCAAGGGGTGAGGTCATAAAATAATTTCGCTTATCGAGATGATTCCGCTAAGTGTTGGTTTTTATTTCATTAAAGCTATCCCCTTTCTGGCTTTTCAGGCCACCTTCCCCCTTTCTTGGGGCAGGTAAAGCATATGGCGCCTCAAAACTTCCCTTGCCCTCATTTATGGGGGAAAGGGACTGTGGGATAGGGGGGGGGTGATTAGGTATGCTGATTCAACTCGATAAGCGATATAAAAATAAGCGCTATAAAAAATAATTTGTTTTACTGTCAAAATCACTGTAAAATAGAGGGTATGTTTTAATTTAATCGGGAGAAATTATGGACAGCCATCCTATTTGGGGAAATCCCTTCAATAAATCCGGATCAAATCTCAAAGACGAGATCGATTTTCTCTCTACAGTACCCGTGTTCGATCTTCTCAGCGCCCGTGAGAAAAAAAAGGTCTGTTCTCTTCTTCATGTGAGAATTTTCTCAAAAGATGAAGTTGTCTTTCGGCAGGATGATCCTGGGGTTGGACTTTATATCGTGCGTGAAGGAAAATGTGAAGTGTATTGTGAATATTCCGATCTCTCCTGTAAAAGGATTGCTGTTATGAACACAGGTGATTTCTTCGGAGAAATGTCTCTTCTCAACGATTCTCCACGGTCTGCCACGATCGTTGCAGTAACCGAAACCAAGCTTCTTGGGCTTTTCCGTCATGACCTTCTTGAACTTATGGATTCCTCGCCTCGTCTGGGTTTGAATCTTGTGTACCGGCTCGCACAGATAGTCGCTGAGCGGCTCCGTCTTATCAATGATTTTTCCGGAGAGTGATGAGATGGATATTCGAGTGCTTCTGAAACTTTTTCTTGCGAGTCTGATCCTCATTGCTCTGGTTTATGTATCCCTGCTCATCTGGGAAGTCATTACTCCGTTTCTGCTTTCCTATATTCTGCTTTTTGTTCTGAAACCGGGGGTTACCTTCTTTGAGCGGCGTGGATTGAATCACACTCTTGCTGTTTCTCTTGTTTTCATCGCAACCTTCGGTGGCGCTACCCTTCTTCTCACTCTTTTTATTCCGGTGATGGTAAATGAATTTGTGGGAGTAAGGGACAATTTCAGCCAATATGTTCAATCTTTCAGCACTTTTGTTACCTCAATAAAATCATATATTTCTCAGTATTCCAGTTTCCTTTTTTCTTTCGCCCCACAGGAAGAAATATTAGCTGTTGCCGAAAATAATATAAAAGTATATGTATTCTCGCTATTTAGTCAGGTTCCATCTATTCTTTCAATCACCCTTGCTTTTATTTTAATCATACCTTTTGCCACCTTTTTTCTTCTCCTCGACGAACAGATAATTCAGAAAAAATTGATCGAATTCGTTCCGAATCGGTATTTTGAGGTGGCTCTTAATCTTATATACAATCTTAATCAGCAGGTTGGTCTTATACTTCGGGGGATGTTTGTCAGAATAGTGATTTTAACTTTTATAACCACCGCCGGTTTCTGGATCATCGATCTTAAATATCCGATAATAGTCGGTGTTTTAGCCGGTTTTACCAATCTTGTTCCCTATGTTGGACCCATCTTTGGCACTGCGCTCGCATTTTTGGTCGCCATAATGACCGGCGCTCCCCAGATAATCTATCTTTACCTTCTTCTTATAACCCTTGTTATTCACCTTGTCGACAATGCCCTTATACAGCCGATCGTATTTTCAAAATCGACAAATCTCCATCCGCTCTTTGTTCTTTTTCTTATTGCCCTCGGATCGGTAGCGGGAGGCGTCATCGGTATGTTTCTTATCGTGCCGGCGGTGAGTCTTCTCAAGGTGTTTCTGGTGATACTCTATTCTCATTTATCCCGTCCAAAAAAACCTGCATTTTCTCTTTACCGCAAGCTCGAACCTCCTCTATAACGGTCCCCCCAGTTTCTCATGTATCGATGCTTTCCTTTATCACGATACCGCCGAAGGAAACGCCTAACATTCCGGCAACACTATCGCATTTTGCACGTAAAAGGAAGTATTTTTTTCCCTTTTTTCCGCTCATTGTTTCAAAATTTCCCTGTCCCTTGGAAATAATCATATCCGCTTTTTGATACTCTTCCATGAATTCCTTCGACGCCTCGCTCCATTTTACTCCTATACCGCATGATCCGGTATCGATTACCTTGACAAGGTCGGTAATTCCTGCATATTGCGCATCTTCCAGGGTGGCGTCATTGATTATCGGGCCCTTTTTTACAACAAAGGTTACCGTATGCTCGACACAGAGTTTTTCAACCAGAAGACGGTCGAAAAATATTTCCCCTGCATTGTCCCCAAGGTACAGAATTCTTTTTCTTCCGGTTTTCAAAAAGGCAGCAAACGATTCATAATCATCCGCTGCGAATGGTTCAGTGAATACCCTTTCAAGGTCTTTGTCCAGATCAAATTCCAGACCAATGCCAAGGTCAATAAGGTTGCCGAGTATCGCCACTCTGACAGCAGCCTGCAAGGGATCATTTGAAGCTTCTATTCTTTTTCTTATCTCCGGCAGCATGGAACGGCAAATTTGGTTGTACTTTTGCTTTTCTGAGAAATAGGGATCAGCAATTCCGGTCAGTTCTTTTGTAATTTCATACACATAATTCGAGGCGTCTGCAGGTGTCATATCAAACGAAATTGATTTTACATGGTCTGCGGCTTTATTCATTATGGCTCGAATTACATCCTGATCACTGGTTGCTCTTCGCGCAGTATTGTAGGCCTGTTTCATAATGCAGGGAATACATGCATTTTCAACTTTCATGTGTTTTTCTCTTTTATCAGTAGTGTCCGGTTAAAATAGAAAAGAATTGGGCAAACCCCATGTTCTGATTAGATTTAGATTAGCGATAATCATGAATCGATTCAGAAAAGGAGTATTGCCCATGAATAGGAATACGG
>JBAYHX010000018.1:0-18012 GCA_041665965.1 Candidatus Latescibacterota bacterium | reverse complement strand
GTATCCTGCCGATAGTTGTGACACTGCTGTTCATAATTCTGCTGCTCGCATTTGTCTTTATCCTGATACGCCAACGCACCCAGCGGGAGCTCGAAGCCTTTCAAAGCTACCTGCTAACCAATCTGCCAACTGGAGTGGTGATTATTGACCCGGCAACACGAGTTATAGAGAGCGTGAACGCTCATGTAACAAATCTTTTTGGGGCTTCCGCCGATCATCTGGTGGGTAAACGTTGCCATTCATTATTGTGCCCTGCTGATGAAGGGGCTTGCCTGGTATGTGACTTGGGTAAAGTTGTGGATAACGCTGAAATGGAGATGCTCAATGTCGATGGAAACCGCATACCCGTTTTAAAGACAGTAAAACAGACCAAAGTGCATGGCCAGGAGAAACTACTGGAATGCTTTGTGGACATTACCGAGAACACACGGGTGAAAAATGCTTTACGTGTTGCCAAAGAAGAAGCCGAAAAGCTGAACGAGCACCTAGAGCAACAGACCCACTATGCTACCGATATGGCACTCCAGGCGGAGAAGGCAAATGCATCCAAGAGCGAGTTTTTGGCAAACATGAGCCATGAGATTCGTACCCCTTTAAATGGTGTAATCGGCATGATCGGTCTCCTTCTGGACACCGACCTCAGCGAAGACCAACGCCACTATGCCGAAGTCGTACGCTCCAGCGGCGAGTCGCTGCTGGGATTGATCAACGATATCCTCGATTTTTCCAAGATCGAGGCAGGCAAGCTTGAGATGGAGACACTGGACTTTGACCTGCGCACCATGCTGGACGATTTCGCAGCTTTTGTAGCCATTCGCGCCAACGACAAGGGACTCGAATTCATCTGCGCTGCTGCGCCGAATGTACCAACCTACCTTCGGGGTGATCCCGGCCGTCTGCGGCAAGTGCTCCTTAATTTGGCGGGCAATGCGTTAAAGTTCACCCACAAAGGCGAGGTCTCAGTGCGGGTGAGCCTGGTATCGGAAACCGAATCCGAAGTCGTTGTGCGTTTCTCTGTAAAGGACACCGGCATCGGCATCCCAGCGGATAAGCAGGAGATGCTTTTCATGAAGTTCACCCAGACGGATGCTTCAACCACGCGCAAGTATGGCGGAACCGGCCTGGGTTTGGCTATCTCCAAGCAGTTAGCCGAACTGATGGGCGGCGATATAGGTGTCGAGAGCGAAGAGGGCCGCGGTTCAGAGTTCTGGTTCACTGCGCACCTGGCCAAGCAAACCGACCCGAAACGCAATGTTACACCCTCTGCCGAGATTCGCGGGGCGCACATTCTGATAGTGGACGACAACGACACCAACCGCGAAGTGTTGATGGCCCAACTCCAATCCTGGGGCGTACAGCCGGAAGAAGCTCCGGACGGTTTTACGGCTCTGCAGATGCTCTCCCGTGTCTGTGACGAGGGAAACCCCTTTCATGCGGCCATCTTGGATATGCAGATGCCTGTCATGGACGGAGAAGCTTTGGCCATAGCCATCAAGAATGATAAAAAGCTGAAGGATATCCGTCTGGTACTAATGACCTCTCTGGGCAAACGGGGCGACGCCAGGAGAATGGAGGAAATCGGATTCTCCGCTTATCTGCTCAAACCGGTTCGGCAGTCAGACCTTTTCGACAGCCTGGCCACCATGTTGACAGATGCTGTTGTGACCCACCAACTGCCGCAGCCTATCATTACTCGTCATACGATCCGTGAGATGCACCGGGGTGCGGTTCGTATCCTTTTGGCCGAAGATAATATCACCAATCAACAGGTGGCGGTGGGTATTCTTAAAAAGATGGGCTTGAGCGCAGACGCTGTGGCAAATGGCGCGGAAGCAGTCCATGCCCTCGAAACCATCCCCTACGATCTGGTGCTTATGGATGTGCAGATGCCTGAGATGGATGGACTGGAGGCCACCCGGCACATCCGCAATCCACTATCGGCGGTACGAAATCACAAGATTCCAATCATCGCCATGACCGCCCATGCCATGCAGGGCGACCGGGAAATGTGTTTGGAAGCGGGTATGAACGACTATGTTTCGAAACCGGTTCACCCAAAGGCTCTGGCACAAGCGCTCGAAAAATGGCTTCCGAGGGATACAGTGGTAACAACGGATCAAGTTTCCGGCGATTCCGAGATTTCCACCCCCATTTCTTCAAAAGAATCGGAAGTGCCTGTGTTCGACAAGGCGGGTATGCTGGCCCGTCTGATGGACGATGAAGATTTGATGTACATGGCGATCGATAGCTTGTTAGGCGACCTGCCCTTACAGATCGAAGCGCTGCGAAACTATCTCGAAGCCGGCGATGCTGCAAGCGCTGAACGCCAGGCTCACACTATCAAGGGAGCATCGGCCGCTGTCGGCGGTGAGGCTCTGCGTGCGGCGGCTTTCGATATGGAAAAAGCGGCCAAGTCAGGCGATTTAAAATCCGTTATTTCCCGTCTTCCGGAACTGGATCAGCAATTTGAACGGCTGAAGGAAGCATTAAGTAATTTCATCAAACAAAAGTGACATACCATAAAAAATCAGCATATAACTACTGATCGTTGAAAACAGATTCACTATCCGGTTGCTTTCGCATGCCCTCAAGCACACCTTCACCCCGGTTGAGGCTAAAGGGCATCCTTTTCACCGATAGGATAAAAATCACGACTCAGGTTCCGGGAGACATGAATAAATTCACAGCCGCGCTCACATATTTTGCTGACGGCTACCTGGTAAAAAAACTTATCGATAAAACCAAACCCCTTGATCAGGCAAGAGAATTCAAGCTGATCTCATAATCTGGGAATCACGGTAATGCGAATTTTAATAGCTGAAGACGATCTCACATCGCGAACTATCCTGAAGGTGGTTCTCAAGAAGCATGGCCATGAAGTGGTGGAAACGGTGAACGGTCTGGAGGCATGGAATGTAATGCAACAACCCGATGCGCCCCAAATGGCCATCCTCGACTGGATGATGCCGAGGCTTGATGGTTTGGAGGTGTGCCGCCGTATCCGTTCCCTGAAAACGGACCAGCCGCCCTACCTTATCATGTTGACATCAAAAGGCGAAAAGGCGGATATTATTGCCGGTTTTGAGGCCGGCGCTGATGATTACCTGGCCAAACCATTCGATCCCGGCGAATTCCGCGCACGAATTGGGGTCGGCCGCCGCATGATAGAGATACAGAAAAAGCTGCTTGATGCGCGTAATACGCTTGAGCATATGGCCATGCACGATCAACTAACCGGTATTTATAACCGTAGAGCTATTTCTGATGCCCTCTCCCGTGAGCTTTCAATAGAGCAGCGGCATCATAATGGTTTGGCCGTGGGAATTTGCGATATCGATCATTTCAAAAAGGTAAACGACATATATGGCCACCAGGTTGGAGATGAAGTGCTTTGCGGATTTGTCCAGCACATGGGAAATATCTTGCGGAAGTACGATTACCTGGGACGCTGGGGCGGTGAAGAATTTGTAATAATATCTACGGGTATCACAGAAAACGATATAACCATTTTGTTTGAGCGCTTGAGAGCTGTGGTCGCGGACAATCCTATACCCACAAAGGCGGGAGATGTATTCATCACCGTCAGTATCGGAGTAAAGATATGGAAAGAAAACGAGACGTTGGATACACTTCTCGCGGCGGCGGATTCAGCCTTGTATCAGGCAAAGAGTCAAGGACGAAATAGAGTATATCTTACCGATGAATTGATTGAAGAGGATAAAGAGCGATAAAGATACTGATCTCTGCAGACGACTTAAAAATCGCGCACCGTCCTTATGGGGTGCTCAAGAAGCACGGCCGGCGGTGAATGGTACGGAGGCCTGGGGAGCGATGCAGCAACCCGACGCGCCCATGCTGGCCATCCTCGACCGGATGATGCCGAAAATGGACAATCTCGATACGTGCCCGCCACATAAGAGCCCTGGAAACAGCCTGCCGCCTTATCTCATAATACTGAATACTGATAACCAAAAGTGAAAAAGCGGATATTATTGCCGGATTTGAGGCCGGAGCCGATGATTACCTGGCCAAGCCTTTCGACCCCGGCGAACTCCGCGTACGGATTGAAGTGGGCAGGCTGGTTGGGGAAATGCAGCAAGCTATAGCAGGGAAGGTCAGCGAGCTTGAGGTTGCATTGAATCACGTTAAACAGCGGCAGGAAATCATCCCGATTTGCTGCCGCTGTTATAAGATTCGCAAAGATAAGGATAAGAAAATTCAGAAATCAGTTGCAATCACTATACGCACATATTATATTACAAATTTAAGATGTTACAATGGTTATGACGATAAAGATAATTTATTCTGGAGTTATACATGAAAAAATTGCTTTTAAACTGTACACGTGAAGCATATCATGCCGGACGAAGGGTTGTCGTCCCTCTTATGGGTTTCCCCGGTTTGTCGATGACAGGGAGCAGCATCAAACTCGCGCAGCAGAATTACGGAGAACATTATAAAGCCATAAAAGCGCTTGTGGATACGTTTCATCCTGATCTTGTGTTCCCGCTGATGGACCTTTCTGTCGAGGCCAACGCTCTCGGCAGGTATACTGTTTTCCCCAAAGACGATTCCGCTACAGTTCCGAAGGATGCATTCGACGAAGACGATATCAACCGCTGGCGTTTGATAAATATCTCTTACGATTCACGGCTTATGGGATATGTCGAAGTTCAGAAGCTCATGAGCATCGGCCTGCCCCCCTCCATTTTGAGAGGCGCGTATGTTGCCGGGCCGTATTCGCTTGCAGCTCTTATCATGGGCGCAGACGAGGCCGCTGTGGCGACTTTGCTCTCGCCGGACCGCCTGGATGTGCTCTGTGAGTTCACAACAGAGACGATCCAGCAGTACACCCGTCTGTTGATCGGCGCGGGCGCTCAGGTGATCTGTATCCTCGAACCCTCCGCTGTAATGCTCGGCCCCGAGCAGTTCGAACGGTTTTCATCACGGTATGTGGGGCATATCAGCAAAAGCTGCCAATTCAGCGGAGTCGATATCATCTATCATATCTGCGGCAACACAATGCACCTGATCGACAAAATGGTTGAGGCCGGTGTAAACGGCATCAGCCTTGACTCGCCCGAAACCGGCGTCGATTTACCGGCTGTAGCCAGACGTGTTCCGGAGGATGTGGCGGTTATCGGTAACATCAATCCAACGGCTACGATATTTAAAGGGACTCCTGCCGAAGTAGAAAAGGAAGTGACGGGACTCCTGAAATCGATGGAATTCTGCCCTCAGTTCATACTCAGCACAGGATGCGATCTGCCGCAGGATACACCGCTCGGCAACATAGCCGCTTTCATGCGTACGGGGAGAAACAGCCACATCTTACGTTCGAATATACGCAAATAAGGATGTGTATCCCTTTTTCAATACCCTATCGACTATATATCCGTTCCTGCTATCGACACGCTGAAATAGCGGACAGACTTTTCTCAGGTGACAGGGTCATTTTTTTCCTGAATCCTGCCTGCGGTCTTTACCCTGGGATCGTGTGTTATTTTTCTGAACCTGCGCCGGGGAAGTTTTCCGTACCATCTCTTCCGCTGCCTGTTCATGCTGCCGCTCCACCTGGGCTTCCTTTTGAATTTGATTACGCACCCGGGTATTCACCTGCTGCCGGTTTTCTGATGACGATTCCGTCACAACCTTTGACTGCGGTATGACCGCAGATTTCTGTTTAGCCGAAGGATTCCATCGCTTAATATTAACGACATGATCCTGGGCTTGTTTGACCTTCATCGACTGAATTTCCGCCTCGGTCTTCAAATCAGCCTGTTTTTGCGAATCGGCTTCGTAGTGGGCTGCTTTTTCCAGATGGTATTTTTCCTGCTTTGCGTTATTGGCTTTTAAACGCTGGTCTTTCATGGTCTGCTGTGCTGCATTTGTCTGGCGTTCGATAAGATTTTTATCTGCCTCACTTCTCTGCTGCGGCATGTTGACCGCTCTGTTCTTTAAAAGCGACTTAATAACGATGGGATTTTTCGGAGCAGTCGATGCAATCATCGGTTTGTAAATCATTAACCGGTTCTCTTTTATCGTGCTACGATGGATTTGCTCACCCGGTTTGAGGTTTTCATTGACAATGGTGATCGGTTGTATGCGCCTGTTCGATGCCCTGGAAATTTCTTCGACAGGCACGCCACGGTTGATAATATGATCATGCTCGAAGCCATAGGAATTCCTGACGAAGGCAGTCCTGCGGAATACTTCCTCCTGCCGGATCGAAGGCACTACGTTTATCCACGGGTGCGGATCACAGAAATGGCTTGCCGGCACGAAAAAATAATCGTTCATGGTCAAATTGAACTCGAAATCCACGCCAGCGAGTGAAGCCCCGAAATAAAATCCTTTGTTGTTGACATAACGGGTACGAGGCGGCAGCGGCGCCCATCCACAAAAATCGTCCCCCTTCCGCCATGCAACCCAGGCCGGCCCCCACTCGGTGTCAGGAACCCAGCACCAGCCGTGCGTGCGGTGATGGAACCACCGTCCATAATGGAAAGGCGCCCATCCCCAGGAATAATCGGATACCCAGCACCAGCCCCAATCGGAATCAACCCAGTGACCATAGCGGCAATATGGGGCCCAATCGGGACTCATGACCGCTGCGTTGGGCTGCCAGCACCATTCGCCCGAGATGTTAAGCCAGTTACCGTAGGGATAAAGAGATTCATAAAAAAATGAAATGTTCAGATCGCCTGGCGGAGGAGCGACCGCCGCTGTTGAAATGGTCACGCTGATATCATTTGAAGCTGTTTTTTTTATATCTCCGGCTTCAGCTGCAGGTACGGAATCGGATTTTTTCGCATAGCCGTGAAGCAGGGCTTCATTGATAACTTTTGACGGAACGCCAAGGTCTTTGAGTGTGACAATATCATCCGCGCTTAAATCAAAGGTAGAAGGTGAAGTGTCGATATAGGCTGTCAGTACCTCTTCATCGACCCCGGACCGCGCCATCCTGATCAGGTCATCGGCCTCGGATGCTGCCAGGGCGGCATTGTTTGTAAGGACGAGGACAACGGCCATGCACGCGCTTAACAGGATATTTTTCATAACAGATCTCCTTTACTATGATAAAAAACTGTGATCGTGTTGGGCTTTATACCTTAAACGCATATTATTTACTCTTGATCACATTTTTTTCTCAACTTCCCATCCGGCACCTGCGAATCCCGATTGATTCGCCTATGCAACTATATCATGAGTCAGTCTGAATTCAAACTTTTTCATAATCAGTGATTCATCTTCGTTTTCCCGCCAGCAATGTAAGTTTTTCATCGATCGATGAGTTACTATCGGTCGGTATAAAACCTGGTCTGACTGTTACCCGCAGTATCGGTGACATCAAAGCCGGTCCGGCTTAACAGAAAAAGAGTAACGGTACGGTATGTCGGATTGAAAGAATATCCAATCGGAATCGGAGTGATAATAATAGCTTGCCGTACTAATCCCTCGCAGAAACCCCGAAAACCTTCTCGCACCATATTCGCGCCAACTGTTTGTTCTCGCGCGCCGAACGAGTCACTTTTGTATCCTGCATCCGTGCAGTTTCTTCTACAAGAGCACCGTCGAACTTTATTTTCTTCAAATAGTCTGCAACCTTATGGTAATCAATATCACCGCCATCTTCCATTGTCTGGTCCGATATCTTGTCATGCTGTGTCCGCATATGGACAGCTCCCAGCCGGCCTGCATCACCCGCTTCGTACAGGAGCGGAAACGGATCCGTTCCGGCCTGATATGCCCAATCCATGTCAAGACAAATAAACACAAGCGCCGGATCGGTGTTACGCAGGACTTTCCACCATTCTCTGGCGTTATCTGCCATCGGATTCTCATGGTTGTGAAGGCAAAGTTTCATACCGCGATCAGCCGCCTCACGTCCTAAACGGTCCAGGCTCCGGCAGTAAGTCTTAAAATCTTCATCTGACCGAGCACCCCATGAATCGAATAAACATTCCGGCGACTTCAGCGGTCTGCACCGGTCAAATTCCTCAATCGTGCCGGCGATGGTTTTTTCAGCGGCATCCTTCGGGTAAAGCCCACCGCCGTAATAGATATGATCGATCATAAGATTGTATTGTTTCAGAAGCGGAAGGATAAACTCCATCGATCTGAACTGTACGGTGGTAGTTACCATCTCAATCCGTCTGTAGCCTGCCCATTGAGCATCTGATAAGGCCGTATACCATTGTTCGTCGGACCACTCGTAACCGCCTGTCGGCTGGATTAACTTCTGCCCGGGAGGAGATTTCAAAGGATGGGTGCTTGAAGAAACATATCGAAAAGGAGTCGAGAATAACTGTGTCCAGTACCACATATTGCAAACGATATGTGGAGCATACTTCTTCTGAGCGCCCATCGCATTTCCCGATAGTGCGAGAGTCCCGGCAGATGCCACTGCACCGGCAAGAAACTGCCGTCGAGTGCTTGAAGCAGAGAAACTGAATCCCCTCATCTGTAACCTCCATCGTGGAGAAAAGACTTCAGTTTGTGATCCTTTGAATAAAGCAGGGTGTTGTATATTGCAGACCTGTCTTCAATCTTTCTTTGTATGCTCATAGAGTTTTTTTGATACTGATTCTAGTATACTACAGTATCAGCGCCGGAGAAAGACATTTTAGATCATATAAAATAAACAGACCTTTCCTGGTGCAGGTCAACTGAAAGAATTACAGGTTTTGTCTTGATGCCAGGGTACAGTTGAATTCGTTCTGAAACAATCAATCCACCGGCCAAGAAAATCTCTTGTATTTAAACCTCAATATAAATATTTTCGTAAAAGTCAATAAAATGGATTCATCCTTTTAGTATTTATACGTTTAACCGTTTTCTATTACAAAGCCGGTCAAATATGGATAAGACAAAAATCACTCATTTGAATGAAATATCACGGCGGAAATTTATCAGAAATACCGGTATCAGCGCGCTGCTCATAGGTAATGCCTTTAATAAAGGCACAGGGATAGCGGAAACGGTTCGTAAACCCAACACCGACCGATATCAGTCAATATCTTTAACCACCCATGAGTGGTATGGCGATATCGATGAACGTCTGGATTTACCAAAAGAGTGGAAAGTCGAAACACTTCACAACGGCACACTCAGCCAGCCTCAGCTCACGATCGATGAAATGAGAAAGGCCATTCGAAATCCGATCGGCACAAAACCGCTCCGTGACATTGCAGCAGGAAAAAAGACCGCAGTAATACTCTTCGATGACCTGTCTCGCCCTACTCCTGCAAACACCATCGCTCCGCTTGTAATTGAGGAATTGCACGCCGGCGGTATAAAAGACGAGAACATTCTTTTCATTTCCATGATTGGCTCCCACTGGGCTATGACTCACGATCAGGTGCTTGCCAAGCTCGGTTTTCCCATAGTCGATAAATATCCCTGGATAAACCACAATGTGTTCGACAATTTTGCCAAACTCGGAAAAACCTCGGGTGGAATACCGGTGGAAGTTAACTACTATTTTTATACAGCCGATGTCAAAGTGGCAATAGGTAATCTTAAAAAACATGGGCATCCCGGTTACAGCGGCGGGGCTAAAGCGATTATACCCGGCGTATCAAGCATCGATTCGATTCAGTCTTTTCATACCAATACTATGGATGGCAAGCTGGGAAGTATTTTTCATAATAAAAGCCGTGATAACATGGAAGAATATGCCTATATGGCCGGATTGGATTTTGTTACCCAGAGCGTATGCAACGGTCACCGAAACATTATCCGCTTATGGTCGGGTGATTTAAGGGCAGCTTTCCGCAGAGGGGTCCCGGAAGCGGCCAAACTCTATGAAACAACGCCCGTCAAAGACGCCGATGTGGTTATCGCGAATGCATACCCTTACACTATTGAGGAATGGGGAAAATTCGACTGGGCTAACTGGTCACTTCGCCAGGGGGGAACAGCTATTGCCATATTTCAGATGCCCCTGGGACGAGTTCCAATGCACTATTGGGGGGAGCGAAGCGGCTTCAGAAAGAAATCTTACTGGGATTCTGTGAATATCGAGGATCCAGTTCCGAATGCCGGCCAGATAATAATCTACTCCCAATACCTGCACCGTCGGGATCTCCACTATCCGGAAGGCCGGGTCAAACTATGCAGAACATGGGATGAAGTGCTGAAACTGGTTGAAAAAAAACATGGGGCTGGTACACGCTGCGCGGTTTACCCCTATGTCGGAATACAGCATGAGCCGATAACCGTGGATCAAGCATGAGAGAATTTATGTACTTTATCTGTTGAGGAACCCGAATGAACTACCCCGGACTGAAGTCCGGGGTATCAAAATCAGCCCCCTAAATCCCCCGATGGGGGACTTCAATACCTTATCATTCAGCTTTTAAGCCCCCCTCCGGGGGGTCTGGGGGGCTGCCTTTTAGAGAGGCAAGCAGAGCGCATCTTTCTGCTTCAACCCCGGAGCAGAGTTCCGGGGAATTCTTTCGATTAAAAAAGAAAATGTTGAAATTTGCACGTGATTCTCAAGATGCGCTCACCAAGGTAATGTTTTCAGCGAGGCCGCTGGTATACAGGAAATTGCTCGTAGAGAATCCCCTGACCCGATGAAAATAATGTTGAGAACGGAACCCTTACTATTTTTTAAAAGGGTTATTTCAACAACTGTTTTTTCTGCCAATGAACTTCCCAACTTTTTGTCTTCCAATAGCCGCCCCGCATGGATTCAAACCGCGACACGCCGATCCGGAGTCAGAAAAAGATCCGGTTTTCAGAGAGCATACATCTCGTAGTATCATAACCTTAACGCCATGCGGCCTCTGTATCTCTGTTCTTCTCTCCACCTTTCAGAAGTTGAAAGGAGGGTCAAGAGTTCATAAAAATTCTGATGCACTCCGACAGCCATGTTACCAGAATTTAATATAGAGCGCACCTACAACTGCCACGGAGATCGCCCACCAAAGGACAACACGTAAGTACCATCGATACGGGGACGGCCTTTCCTTGGGCGGAAGAAATGCGAGATCGCTTGTCCAGACCGTTTGAACTTTAGGATCAGTATGAAACGGCCGGGTCAGGAGACTTACCACTATCATCCATGCCAGTTGAACAAAAAATATGATCCCGACAAGGTTATAGAAATTGAAACCCTTCGGCAACACTACCCGCTGGAGCCAGAACGCCACCGGGATTGTCAGGATACCCAGAATCAGGGTGCTGACAGCAGCTTTGTTTGTCGCCCGTTTCCAGAGAGCGCCCAGGGTGAACACGATCGCTATTGGCGCCGCCATGACCGCCCAGCTCTGTTGGAAATAGTCGAAAATAGTGGGAAAAGTCCCCACGATAGGAGCACAGAGAGCGCCGGCCGCAAGCAGCGTCGCGCCCGCAATCTGCCCGACTTTGATGAGATGAGTTTCTGATGCTTTAGGCCGGATGAACGCCCGGTAAAAATCCATGGAAAAGAGTGTGGCGATTGAATGAACGAGCGCGCTTACTGTCGACATGATCGCCGCGATGATGCCTGCAAATACGATTCCCCGAATCCCAGCAGGAACGATATATTGGATCAGGTAAGGGTATATCGCATTCGATTCGGGAGGTGCGGGCATGACCCCGAGTTCGACAAGACGATATCCAACGATACCGGTGAATTCCACCGCGAATCCCAGGAGAATTCCGAGGAAGGTCGCAAATACCACCCCCATGCGGGCATGCCATTCATTCTTTGCTCCCAGACACATCTGAATGTAAAACTGGTTGGTACAGGCGTACCAGACATTTGTGGAGAATATGAGCACGAGGATGGCGGTCCAGGGGAGTTCAGGATGATCGAGGGGAAGGAACAGATGCGCACGGTCACCTGTCCCGATCGCCGTCATAAGACCTCCGGGTATATGAAGGAGACCGAGCACGGTGATGAGCGCGCCCCCCGCAAGCAGGAGCACGCTCTGGAGCGTTTCGGTCCACACTACCGACACAAGGCCGCCGTATACGGTGTACGCCCCTGTCAGAATGGTCATCACCCAGATGCTCAGAATAAGGTTGAAACCGAAAAGGCTGTGCATGACATATGCGCCGGAATAAAGGATTCCTGCAAGGTTAATCGCAAAATAACTGACCATTGTGAGAAGAGAAAAAATCGTTCGGGCCGTTTTCCCGAAACGCCGCTCGAGGTATTCGGGGATAGTAAAAATTTCCCGTCGAAAATATAACGGCATGAATACAAGGATCAGGAGGGCGAACGATGGGGCGATCCCCCATTCCCAGTTGAGCACAGCCATGCCGACATCATGAGCCTTGGCCGAAGCGCCGATAAATTGTTCCGTGCTGATACACGCTGCTGTCATGGAAAACCCAACCGCATACCAGGGGAGCGTCCTCCTCGCAAGGAAAAAACCGTCCGCGCGGGTCTGCTTTTTCCGGCCCGCTATAAATCCGATCAAGAGCACCGATACCATATATACAGCGAAAATCAGAATATCGAACGAGTTGAGCCGGAACATCGATCCTCCATTGTGCAAAGGGGTAATTAAATATTACTGTTATTCTTCCTTCCAGTTCATCTCACGGGCATACCGTTCCGAAATCTCACGCAGCACCGAATAGAGTTCGGTGATATCATTATCTGTCCAGGTTTCGTTCAGTAAGACAAGCGGGATTGCAATCACATCGGGAGAAAGTGTGTCCGCCGCTGTTTCGTATCCCCGGATAATTTCCTCAAAACTCTCTCCGAAATCGAAGTTCAGCTCCACGATGCCCCGTCCCCGGAAATGTTCTTTCATACCAGGCAATTCCGCTTTGGAGTACCGCCAGGAGCAGTTCAGCCCTTTGATTTCCGGGTCATGATCAAGATAGTGTCCTATAGAGGGATGGGGGCCGCAGTTATGGATTCTCCCTCCGCCGAATCGCCGGAAAATACGGTTATTGTATGGGCGGCTGAATTCACGGAATATATCGGGGCCAAAGGATGCGCAAACATCGTCCGAGACAAATCCCTTCCGTCCCTCGGGCGCCCAGAGCGGGTCGAAGTCGATGCAGCCGAGACGGTCTATCCCTCCAACGGCTTGGATGACAGCTTCATAGCATCGAATCTGAAGATCGGTCACCTGTTCGAGAAGGATGTGATACTCTGCGGGATTGTCGTAGAACGCGGTATAGAGAAGGTTCGTGTCAAGGAGGTCTTTCACCGTATTCATCGGGCCGCCAAGGTCTATACCGGCAAGGCAGACATCTTTGGGGAGATTCTCGCTGAAGAACCGCAGCCACCGCAGATTTTGCGGCATCAGGCCATCCTGTTCAGGATCCGGCATGCGCAGACTATGGACTTGTTCCATGTCCCTGATCGGGTGTTCCTTCAGACCGGGAGCCTGATTGGGATTCTCGCTCCAATAGAGCGGGATGCCGAACATTGTCCCGATGGTCATATACCCCGGCCAGATACGGGCGCAGGGGATATAATCATCAGGGAGACAACGCAGGCAGCGGTTGATGCATACGACGTTCACTTCGAACTGTACATGCCCGTTTTCACATTGCTCGCGGAGGGGATACCTGCTGAAATCATCCAGCCATACCCCGATGGGGATATGGTCAACCAACCGGTATTCCCAGACCCGGCGCACCGTTTCCCTGCGGCGTTCTATTTCATTGTGATCTATATCCGCGATGCTATGCATGTTTCACTCCCCGATCACTTCTCCCCCGGCGCGGATTTCCTTTACCGAGCGGAAACCATGGTACACGACCGCCTCGACTTCGCATTCAAGCGCCTCGCCCGCATCGAGGTGAGAACATGTGCCGTTTGCGATGGAAGTATCGAGCTCTTTCGGCCAGGCAGTGCATGGTTCGATAACCGCTGTTGAGCAGCCCCTCCAGCCCCCGTATGAGAGGAAGAGCCACACCGACCTGAACACATCCTTCGGGAAGCGCAATCCGAATCCGACCTGTGCGGCGGTATCAGTAAATGCGCACCAGCCATCGGCGAGATCGGTGCAGTAAACAAATTCCTTGCAGGGCGATTCCGGCGCGGGTACCATCCGCAGGTCTACCCTGCCGCCTTTCTTTCCCCGGCAATGCGGCCAATCGAACTGCTCCTCTCCCGCCAGATCGCTAAAGGTTTCATCAACCCTCAGAACCCGGCACGGCGGTAGGTCGATCCGATGATTCGGGCTGATGGCAAGCGCGGGGTGAAGTTTCCACAGGAAGTCAACCGGAGTATGACCCTGGTTCTGAATACGGTGATGAAAACGCACGATTGGACTTTCCGCCTCGATGCTGAGCCATTTTTCCACACGTACATTCAGGATGGAACTGAAGCACCACAGATGGATAACCACCTCTTTGTCGGAATTCTCTTCGATCCTCCATCGCCAGGGCTGCGACCACAGTTCGCCGTGATCCGGATACCTCTCCCCATTCAGAGTTATCGGCTCGTCGTTGGGGAAAAGTTCATCCCAGCCGCCGAAAAAGTTGTCATCGTATGATGAGCCGACCGGCACAGTGCGCGGAACAAGGCGGGGATTCTCCCAGAGAATGTTACGATCCGAGGGTTTATGGATAAGCCGTAATATTTTAGCACCAAGGTCGGGGAGAATTACAAGACGCAGGAACCGGTTTTCGCAACAGATCGTCTGCATTCCCCGGTATTTCCAGTCTGTATCTACGGTAACCACGGGCATAAGTAGAATCCCCTTTCATATACTCGAAAATGCCATAATCCCAAAGATTCACAAAATTGAGAAGGCTAAAGAATTTCTAAAGGACAAACACCGCCTTTATAGCTCCGCCCCGTCGGTCGCGCACAGTTTCATATGCCTCCTGCGCCTGTTCGAGCGGGAACCGGTGTGTAATGATATCACGGAGGTTGAGTTTCCCGGAAGCGATCCACCCGATCATGTCCTCCCAGCCAAGACGGTCAGAGAGGGCGCCGTATACAACGAGGTCTTTGAGAATCATCCGGTCGATATCGACAGAAGGAACCGGAGAACCGTGGACACCGTACAGCACCACCTTCCCCTGTGGAACTACAAGGTCGAGCGCGGTACTAAGACTTTCCGCGGAGCCCGCCGCATCGAACACCATATCGGGGCCGTGTCCACCGGTCTCGTCGAGTATTGCCTCTTTAAGTCCCGGCTGAGAACTGTCGAGGGTTATATCCGCTCCGAGACGCTTCCCGAGAAGCAGCCGCTCAGGCCGGGTTCCGGTCAGAATAACCTTTCCTGCGCCGAGGATTCTTCCAATCTGCACAGCGACCAATCCCCCGGGACCCGGGCCGAGCACCAGAAGTGATTCTCCCCGAGCAATACCCGGTTTCCGCAGTGCGCCAAGGACTTCCGTGTCGAGGATCGCCGATTCCTCGTGGCTGATGCTCACGGGTATCGGGATAACATTCCGCTCCGGAACAAACAGAAATTCCTGCATACCACCGTCCACGGTCATTCCGATCTCGTACCCGTCGGGGCAATACTGAGTGCTTCCCCTGAGGCAGAGGGGACATTTCCCGCATCCGACCACAGAGTCCATGGTTACACGGTCTCCGGGTTTCACACGGGAGACCCGGGCGCCAGTCTCCACTACCTCACCCGATACTTCGTGACCGAGCACAAACGGGGGATTCCTGAAACGGACGCGGCCCTGGATGATGTGAACGTCGGTACTGCACAGTCCTGTCGCCCGGACGCGGAGAAGTACCTCGCCCACCCCGGGCGCTCTATCGGGTAATGGGGCGTCGTCCCGATACTCAAGCTCATTATTTCCCATCCACATTACTTGTTTCATCTATGCCACCCTGTATGTTGCAACTGTTTTTTCATTGAGGTCCACCCCGAGACCCGGTTCTTCCGGGACCTTTACCATGCCGTCGATGACCTCGAATTTCTGGAGGGTAAGGTCATGGCGGAGCGGAGACTGGCTCACGCAGTACTCGAAAATGAAAGCGTTGGGCACCGCTGCAATGAAATGGAGCGAAGCGGCGATATTGATCCCGCTCTTGAACGAATGGTTGACCACGGGACGGTGACGGTCATGGGCAAGCCCGGCGATACGCATCGCTTCCGTCAGCCCTCCGCATCGGGTCACGTCCACCTGCACAACGTCAATGTTCCCCCTGTCCATGAGATCGATATAGGACTGCCGGGAGCTTTCCTCCTCTCCGGCAGCGATGCGGACGCTGGTGGCAGATGAAAGACGTGCGTATCCATCGATATCGTCCGGATGGAGAGGTTCTTCGAGCCAGGCAATATTATATTCTGAAAATCGCTTTGCCATTCCGATGGCCGTTTTAGCATCCCACACCAGTCCGGCATCGATCATGACATCCACCCCGGAGCCGACTGCCCGCCGAATCTCGCGCACCAAAGCCACATCGTATTCCGCATTCTTTCCGAGAGGCTCCCAGCCGAATTTCACCGCAGTGAATCCCCGATCCACATATTCCCGCGCCATCCGGCCTGTATCTTCAAGTGTGTCGCCGAAAAGAGAGCTGGCATATGCACGAACCTCTTTTCTCCAGCGAGCGCCGAGGAGACGCCAGACCGGTACTCCTGCTGCTTTGCCCATAATGTCCCAGAGCGCGAGATCTATCCCGCTCATCGCCTGTATCGCCGCGCCCCGTCTGCCGTAATAAATCGATCCCTGGTACATTTTCTCCCAGATTCGCGAAACCTGGAAAGGGTCTTCTCCAAGGACGATCTCCCTCAGTCCACGGCAGATCGTATGGGATTTCCCCGCCTCGATGATCGCCTTGACAATCCAGGGCGAGGAATCCACCTCTCCGATCCCGACAATCCCCTCATCCGTGGTCACCCGCACCACCGCCGTGTCCTGGCTGCCATCCGTTCTCTCCACAATTTCCGGGAGAGATAGTATCATAACCTCCACATCGGTAATTTTCATGATTATTTCCCTTCCCTGTCGAATATACCTTAAGTTTTTCTCAAAATACGGTTTGAAAAATTGAACATGATACTCGCCGGATTGCGGCTGGTAAATTTGGCAATCAGGTTATAATAAAACTTTCAGGATATTTGTTCAATATGATAATTATTCATGAAACAGGCAAGCGTCCATGGGAGGGAAGTTTAAAAGGATAAAAAAGCAGTCAAAATAGTGCGGCCAAGGCCACGGGGTCAAAGAGATTTTCTGAATTCATGGTTATTGCGGGTAGAATCACTCGCCCGGCGAGCCGGCAGTTCGTTGATTTTTTTTCAGTTCTTCAATCAATTGGCTGAGAAGCCCGAGTTGTTCCTCTTGAATTGAAATAAGTTCGCTCCATTGCTTTTCCCTCAGTAAATCTATTTTCTCGTGAAGCGACATTATTTCAAGCTCCGATTTCAAGTTGACCTCATAATCATGTTCCGCGTTCAAACGGTCTTTATAGGCCTGCCGGTTTTGAGACATCAGGATTATCGGGGCTTGCAAGGAAGCAAGCATGGATAAAAACAGATTCAGAAGAATGTACGGATATGGGTCGAATGACTCATCATAGGTGATTAAAACGAACGAATTCAAGAAAACCCAAATAACCAGCACAATCCCAAAGATCGAAATAAATGTCCAGGAGCCGCCAAAGGCAGCAACTTTGTCGGCAAGCCTCTGGCCAAAAGTCAGTTGCTCAGAAAAGTCTTGAGCAACATTTCTAGAAATATGGGTTCTCTCGGCGAGATGAATAGCAACTTTCTTTTCCAGTTCACCAAGATGCTCATATTTTGTTTTAAAAAGCTTTTCAATTATTTCGATAACTTTCTTATCCATCGTTTTTATCCTATGGTTTTTTTAGACATTAGTCACCGGCGGCTTAAAACCCGACCGGTAATCCGTTTATCGGCCACTTTCGATTGATTATTCTATCTGATAAAGAATCTGGATATTACTTCTGGAAAATAGCTCTATAAAAGCAAAACTAACAGGTAAATTTTAAGGCCACCTCTAACAATTGCATTTTTAAAACATGAAAGACAATGCAACCCAATAACGAACATGTAAGTGATGATAATGTTGGAGTTTCTCACACACAAGAGGCGTTTTTGCCTGCTGTGAAGT
>JBAYHX010000017.1:0-18629 GCA_041665965.1 Candidatus Latescibacterota bacterium | reverse complement strand
TGCCAATACTCTCACGATTGGCGGTGTTATCAGCGGTGGACAGGCAATCAACAAAGCAGGCGCAGGAAAACTCATACTCACTGGCAGCAATACATTTACCGGCGCGCTGAATGTCGTCGCCGGAACCTGCACTCTTCAGAACACAACCGCTGCCGGCTCAATTGCCGGTGGCGTCGTAGTTTCCGCCGGTGCATCGCTCGAACTTCAGGGAAGCATTACAGTCGATGCCGAACCGCTTACGCTGAATGGTGGAGCAGCCAATGAGCTTGTCAATGTTAGCGGCTCGAATTCATGGACCGGACCAGTCACGCTCGCCACGGGAGCAGCCGATATTGTGGTTACCGCCAATACACTCACGATTGGCGGTGTTATCAGTGGCGGACAGGCAATTAACAAAGCAGGTGCGGGATCGCTGACCTTCAGCGGTGCGAATACCTACACCGGCGCGACATCCATCAATGCAGGCGGTCTCATAACGAGCACAGCAGATAGAATCGCCGACGTGAGCAATGTTATCCTTGCAAACGTTGCGGGTGCGGAACTTACACTCGGCGGTGCAGAAACGATCGGCTCGCTCTCCGGAGGAGGAACCACCGGGGGAAATATAAACCTTAATACATTTGTTCTGACAGTAACACAAAGCGCTGCATTGACATATGGTGGTGTCATCAGCGGCACCGGCGGATTAACCAAAGTGGGAGCCAGCGCACTGACATTGAGCGGTGTGAACACTTATACCGGTGTTACAGCCATCAACGCTGGTGGTATTATCACAAACGCGGCGGAAAGAATCGCAGATTCAAGCAATGTCGTTCTGGCAGATGCAGTGGGTGTGGTTATGACACTGGGGGGCAATGAAACGATTGGTTCACTTTCCGGCGGTGGAACCACCGGAGGGAATATAGCCCTCGGAACATTCACCCTGACGGTAAACCAGAGTTCCGCGTTAACGTATGGAGGGATCATCAGCGGTACAGGCGGTTTGACTAAAGCTGGGGCCAGCACATTGACTTTGAGCGGCGCGAATACCTACACCGGTGTGACAACCATCAACGCGGGTGGTCTCACGACTAACGCCGCTGAGAGAATTGCCAACACAAGCAATGTCATCCTTGCAGACGTTGTGGGTGCGGAACTGACGTTTGGCGGCGCCGAGACGATTGGTTCGCTCTCCGGGGGAGGAACCAGTGGTGGAAATATTAACCTCGGAGCATTCACCCTGACAGTGACCCAGGGCGCTGCATTGACCTATAGCGGAATCATCAGCGGCACAGGCGGCCTGACCAAAGCGGGAACCAGCGCGCTGACTTTGGGCGGCGCGAATACCTACACCGGTGTGACAACCATCAATGCGGGTGGTCTCAACACAAACGCAGATGAGAGAATCGCCGATACTAGTAATGTCGTTCTGGCGAATGTCGCGAATGCGGTGCTGACGCTCGGGGGCGCAGAAAGGATCGGCTCGCTTTCAGGAGGAGGAACCACCGGCGGGAACATAGCTGTCGGGACGTTTATTCTGACGGTTACCCAGACAGCTGCGTTGACGTATGGCGGAATTATCAGCGGCGCCGGAGGATTGACCAAGGCGGGTTCTGAAACACTTACGATCAGCGGAGCGAACACATACACAGGTCCGACAACCATCAGCGAGGGCGCTCTCACAACGAGCGCAGCCAGCAGAATCGCCGACGTGAGCGATGTCATTTTCGCTGATGCCGCAGGTGTAGTTCTGACACTAGGGGGTGCAGAAACGATCGGTTCGCTTTCCGGCGGCGGGACTTTCGGCGGGAATATAGCCATAGGAGCGTTTACCCTTACGGTGACGCAAAATGCTCCAAAGTTGTACAATGGTGTCATCAGCGGTACCGGCGGATTGACCAAGGCGGGTTTTCAAACTCTTACTTTGGGAGGAGCAAATACCTACACCGGTGTGACAACCATCAATGCTGGCGGTCTTTCGACTGGCTCATCTGAGAGAATATCCGACACGAGCGATATCGTCCTTGCAAACACTGCGGGTGCTGTGTTGACACTAGGGGGCGCAGAAACGATCCGGTCGCTCTCCGGAGGCGGAACTACCGGGGGTAACATTAACCTTGCGACCTTCACCCTGACGGTTACCCAGAGCGCTGCATTGACATACGGAGGTATCATCGGCGGCGCAGGAGGATTGACCAAAGCTGGCGCAAGCGTGCTGACGCTGAGCGGAGCCAATTGTTACACAGGCCCGACAACCATCAATGCGGGCGGTCTCAGGACAAGCGCGGCGGATAAAATCGGGGATATGAGCGATGTTATTCTGGCAGATGCCGCAGGTGTGGTGCTGACCCTCGGCGGTGCTGAAACAGTCGGTTCGCTTTCCGGAGGGGGAACCACCGGAGGGAATATTGCTCTCGGAACGTTCACCCTGACGGTGACCCAGGGCGCTGCAATGACGTATGGTGGGATCATCAGCGGTACCGGAGGTTTGACGAAAGCTGGTACCAGTACGTTGACTTTGAGCGGCGCAAATACTTTTACCGGCGCGACAATCATAAACGAGGGCAGTCTTTCAACGAACGCCGCTGAGAGAATCGCCAACACAAGCAATGTAATCATCGCAAACGTTGTGGGTGCGGAACTGGATATTGGCGGCGTCGAAACAATCGGTTCGCTTTCCGGCGGCGGGACTTCCGGCGGGAATATCAACCTCGGCGCTTTCACCCTGACAGTGACCCAAAGCGCCGCCTTGACCTATAGCGGTATCATCAGCGGAACAGGTGGTTTGACTAAAGTAGGAGCCAGTGCTTTAACATTAAGCGGCGCGAACACTTACTCCGGTCAGACAACCATAAACGCGGGCAGTCTTATGACGAGTGGCGCCGAGAGAATCGCTGATACGAGCGATGTCGTTCTGGCAAATGTTGCAGGTGTGGGACTGGCACTTGGAGGGAATGAAACAATTGGTTCGCTCTCTGGAGGAGGAACCACCGGCGGGAACATAGCCGTCGGGACGTTTATCCTGACGGTTACTCAGACAGCTGCGTTGACGTATGGTGGAATCATCAGCGGCGCCGGTGGTTTGACCAAAGCGGGTGGCGCTGAACTAACGTTGAGCGGCGCGAGCACCTACACCGGTGTGACAACCATCAATGCGGGCAGTCTTAAGACGAGCGCCGCCAATAGAATAGCCGATACGAGCAATTTCTTCCTTGCAAACATCGCTGGTGCGGTGCTTACGCTTGGAGGAAATGAAACAATCGGTTCTCTTTCCGGCGGCGGGACTTCCGGCGGAAATATCAACCTCGGTATCTTCACCCTGACAGTGACCCAGAGCACCACCTTGACGTATGGCGGGATCATCAGCGGCACCGGCGGTTTGACCAAAGCCGGCGGTTCGGTGCTCACATTGAACGGAGCCAACACGTTTTCCGGTGCGCTGAATGTCACCGCCGGAACCTGCAATCTCCAGAATGATACCGCTTCCGGTACAACGGCGGGTGGTATTCTTGTTTCTTCCGGCGCATCCCTTGAGCTTCAGGGAGGCATCACTGTCGGCGACGAATCGCTGACACTGAATGGCGGCGCGGCCAATGAACTCGTCAATGTAAACGGCTCGAACTCTTGGGCAGGCGATATTTCCCTGGCTACTGCGGTTGCAGATGTCATGGTTACTGCAGGCAGCCTGACCATCAGCGGTGCTATCAGCGGCGGTCAGGGAATCAACAAGTCGGGAGCGGGAGCGCTGATACTGAGCGGGGCTAATAGTTACACAGGCACGACGACCATCAGCTCAGGTGCTCTCATGACGGGCGTCGCAGAACGAATCGCTGATGTTGGTGATGTCGTTCTGGCGAATATCGATGGTGCTGTACTCACCCTTGGGGGAAACGAAACGATCCGCTCGCTCTCCGGAGGAGGAACCATCGGCGGGAACATTAACCTCGATGCCTTTACTCTGACAGTGACCCAGAGCGCTGCCTTGACTTATGGCGGGGTCATAAGCGGTACCGGCGGATTGACTAAAGGGGGTGCATCCAGACTGACACTTACCGGAGCCAACATTTTCACCGGTGCTGTAAATGTGAATGCCGGTCCCTTAAATATTCAACACGCGACAGCCGCTGGGACTGAATCCGGTGGTGTTGTCGTTGCCGCAGGAGCATCGCTCGAAGTGCAGGGCGGTATTGCGGTAGGTGCCGAGCCCCTGTCACTAAACGGCGGCGCGGCTAATGAACTCGTCAATGTCAGCGGTTCGAACTCGTGGTCTGGAACGGTAGCGTTGGCGACCGCGGCTGTAGATATTGTGGTTACAGCGGACAGCTTATCTATCAATGGCATCATTAGCGGAGGACAGGCAATAAACAAGGCAGGCGCGGGAAAAATGATTCTCACCGGCGCCAACACATTCACCGGTGCGTTGAATATTACCGCGGGGACCTGCAATCTTCGGAACTCTTCCGCTGCTGGTATGTTTGTAGGTGGAGTTGTTGTTTCCGGGGGTGCATCCCTCCAACTTGAAAACAACATTGCGATTGGTCCAGAGCCCCTTACACTAAATGGAGGAGCTGCTACCGAACTCGAAAATGTGAGCGGGACAAACTCCTGGGGCGGTACTGTAACTCTTGCCTTGGCAGCGGTCGATATCAAATCCACTGCGGGTGTCCTAACTCTTTATTCGAACGTCAGCGGTCAAAGCTTAACGTTCAACTGTACAACGGGAAATATCGTTGTCTCAGATGCGGTGGGGGCCGGGGGAGCTCAAACACTGACCAAAAACGGCACCGGTGTTCTGACACTCAACGGAAACTGTAATTTCACCGGCGGCACTACGATTAATGCAGGTGTGGTTAATTTCAACGGAAACAATATCGCTCTCGGGGCGGTGGTCGCTAACAACTCCGGAACGAAGATCGCAGGTACGGGAATACTTCCCGCTGCAAGCAGCGTCACCATGAATAACTTGACGATTATATCGCCCGGCGATAATAATGGCGATGATGTTGGTACGATAACGATAAACGGGAACCTGACATTTAATTTCGAGAGCAAATATATTGTAACCGTTGCTGGTGCATCCGGTGCCGATAAAATCATCTGCAATGGGAACATCATTGCCTCTGGCAACACACCGAATATCGAAATCAATACTCATAACACGAGTGGATTTGTTTACCCGGCGGCGATTATAACCTTAACGGGTACGTATGCGAAGTTCGACGAAAGCAGCCTGCCATCGGGATGGGATATCGACGATACAAAAGTCGGCAACGACATCCGTATCACCATGGCAACCTTGATAGTTCCCATGTTTACCGGATGGGGTCTCATCATTTTCGCGCTGTTGATCGCGTCCCTCGCGATTCGGAGGATGAGGGATAAGAGCGGACGGCAAAACATTTCTTTTAAATGAAAAAACCTTGTAAATAGTTCGAGCGAAATAAGTTTATTAACCAAAATTGTTAAACATGTTCTTTTATCAAACATAAGAAAAAAAACCATAGTAAGTAATAAAAGGCCGGGCTAATTTTGTCCGGCCTTTCGTATTCGAGATGGAATAATGACTAGTTACATTTTGGCACCCGTATGGTCAGAGACAGAAGAGATCCGATCAGGCAGGCGATACCGGCTGGAATAAACGCCCAAAGGAATGTTCCTGTCGTATCGCGGACAAATCCCCCGAGCATAGGGCCCACAATTCCTGCAATACCATATGCGGTGAACAGGAACGGATAATTTGAGCCGACATTTTTCGTGCCGAAAATATTGGCGCATCCGGTTGGCATGAGAGAAAAGTTGCCTCCGAAATTGAATCCGATAGCCGATGCAAAAATCGCCAGAAGCAATGCCGAAGAGCCCATTTTAAACAGGACAAGCATTAAAATACCCTGCGTGACAGTCATCAGGAAGATAGATAACCTTGGCCCCAGAGAATCGCAGAGCCTTCCCCATACTATCCTGCCTAGACCGTTGAAAATTGCATACCATGCCATTGCCGTTCCTGCTGCGGCGGTGGCGGCTTTTTCCTCCATGCCGGCGGTCATCAGCGCATCCTTGCCAAAAAGCACGATGTTGCCGATAACCATGAGGCCGGCCATTCCGCCGAAAACAAAGATCAGCCAAAGCGCCCAGAACTGGTAACGGGGAAGCATTTCCTGCCAGGTGCAGTCATTGGTTACCGATTTTCCGGCTGTCGCCTGTTGGGGAACGGGTGAGATATACCCCTTTGGCGCATACCCCTCAGGTGGATTCACCATCCATATCGAACCGATAAGGACTAACACCATGAAAGCGATGCCGTAATAGAGAAATACATCCTGTACCCCATACTTCGCAATTAATCCGAACCACGAACCGGCCACTTTAACCCAGATTGTTGCTCCGAAACCGAATCCCGCCACCGCAAGTCCGGCGACCAGTCCTTTCTTGTCAGGGAACCATTTCATCCCGACAGCGATGGGAACGACATATCCCAACCCGATTCCCGCGCCTCCGATAATGCCGATGCAGATAAACTGCATAATAAATGTTGAACCCAGAAAGGAACCAAGGATATATCCGGCGCCAAGGACCAGCGCGCTTGCTACCGCAAAAGGTCTCGGCCCTGTTTTCTTCATCTGGATGCCTGCAAAAATCATTACCAGCGCAAATGTGAAGAGACCGGCCGAAAAAATGGCCTGAGTCTGCGAAGCTGTAAAATTATACGGCGCTCCTTTCAGCGCTGTAGTAAAAACCGACCATGCATAAATTGCCCCCAGTGCAAGTTGAATAAGAATCGCTCCCACAACAACCAGCCAGCGATTTGAAATATTCCCATTTGCCATATCATATCTCCTGTGAAAAAAAATGCGGCCGCACAAACGACCGCATTTGGTAGCTAATCAGAAAATAATCGATGTCAGCGACCGCTGAAGAGTATCACCGATTATACGATTCTTTCATCGATCAGTTTAATGACTACGCTGGGATCAAGAAGAGTGGACGTATCACCCATTTCGGACGTTTCATTTGCAGCAATCTTTTTGAGAATACGGCGCATGATTTTGCCCGAACGGGTTTTCGGAAGAGAATCGGTAAACTGGATCTTGTCGGGTGTTGCGATTGGCCCGATTTCCTTACGGATATGTTTGATCAGATCCTTTTTCAGATCTTCAGTCTTGTCCACGCCTTCGTTAAGAGTAACAAACGCATAGAGCGCCTGCCCTTTGATATCATGCGGGAATCCCACCACTGCTGCTTCTGCTACAGCCGCATGGCTGACCAGTGCGCTCTCGACTTCCGCAGTACCGATACGGTGGCCGGAGATATTGATAACGTCGTCAACACGGCCCATCAGCCAGTAATCGCCTTCTTCATCCACACGGGCGCCATCTCCGGTAAAATAGCATCCCTTATACTGTCTCCAGTAGGTGTCTATGAAACGCTGATGATCGCCAAACACAGAGCGCATGATTCCCGGCCAGGGACGTTTCATAACCAGGTATCCGCCCTCGTTCACCGCACAGGGAGTACCATCCTCGCGGAGAACTGCCGGTTCGATTCCGAAGAACGGACGATTTGCGGAACCGGGTTTCACCGGCATACAGCCGGGGAGAGGAGTTATGAGGATGCCGCCGGTCTCGGTCTGCCACCAGGTATCCACAATAGGGCACCTGCCGCCGCCAACTGTCTGATAATACCACATCCATGCTTCAGGATTGATTGGTTCACCCACAGTTCCCAAAAGACGGAGTTTGGAGAGATCGTGTTTTGTGACCCATTCGGAGCCTTTGCTCGCAATAGCCCGAATTGCTGTAGGGGCAGTATAGAATATGGATACGCCATATTTTTCACATATTTCCCAGAAACGATCAGGTTCCGGATAGGTTGGAACTCCCTCAAACATCAGCGAAGTGGCATGGTTGGCAAGCGGACCGTACACGATATAGGAATGCCCGGTAACCCAGCCAATATCTGCAGTACACCAATAGATATCGTCATCATGATAATCAAAGATAAATTTATGAGTGAGACTTGCATAGAGAAGATACCCGGCGGTGGTGTGCAGCACGCCTTTTGGTTTACCGGTTGAACCGGATGTATAGAGGATGAAGAGAGGATCTTCAGCGTCCATTTCTTCGGGAGGGCAATCAGGGGAGGCTTTAGCCATTGCATCATGCCACCATATGTCCCGCCCCGGTTCCATGTGGGTATCTACCTTGCGGCGTTCCAGACAAATTACTTTTCTGATAGAGGGACATTTATTGTCTTTAAGAGCATCATCTGCATTGATTTTCAAAGGAATGGCCTTTGACCCGCGCAGGGAAACATTTGATGTTACAAGGATCGAACACTCCGAATCCTGGATGCGATTCTGCAGAGCTTCCGCAGAGAATCCACCGAAAACGATGGAATGTATCGCGCCTATCCGGGTACAGGCCAGCATGGAGATTGCAAGCTCAGGGATCATCGGCATGTATATGCAGACTCTGTCGCCTTTCTTGACTCCCATGCTCTTAAGAACGTTTGCAAATTTGCAAACTTCTTGATACATCTCGTTGTATGATATATGACGATCTTCAGCCGGATCATCCCCTACCCAGAGAATAGCTGTTTTATCGCCTTTTCCGGCTTTGACATAACGGTCAAGACAGTTATAGGAAACATTAATTTTTCCGCCTTCGAACCACCGAATCTTAATTGTATCCGGATCAAATGAGGAAACTTTATCCCATTTTTTAAACCATGAAAGGCTTTCGGCCTGTTCACCCCAAAAACCTTCCGGATCATCAATGGAGTGACGGTACATTTTATCGTACTGTTCCATTGATGATATGTAAGCATTTTTTCTGAAGGATTCAGGTACAGAGAATTTTCTCTGTTCGGTCATAAGGTTGGAGATGTTCTGTACGGGTTTTTCAGCCATTTGATCCTCCTTCTTAAAATTCAGATACTGTTATTTTTTAAGTGTTTCAAAGAGTATTAAGTTGTTCTTAAATAACGCCTCCTTTCAACTGCACCACATCAGGAATTTGAAAAAAAAATACGCGGACGAAAATCGCCCGCGTTCATCAAAGGTATGAATCTGCATTAATTTTACATTTCAGTGAAATGGAATGACCATCGATTCGAAAGTATATCATAATCCAACTTGATGTAAATTATTGGTGCCGAAGACCGGATTTGAACCGGTACAGCCTATGGCTACTACCCCCTCAAGATAGCGTGTCTACCAATTCCACCACTTCGGCGCTCAGTATTGTATTATTCATTAAAGACTAAATCATTGGTTCAGTTTCAAAAAAATGTACTTCGTTTTGCTGCCTTCCAACACCTACTTTTTCCCGCTGCCAGAGGATTGACTGCCTGCTGGTGAGCTCGAAGGAGAGGGGGTGGCCGGGGTGCCCGGTGAAGATGACGCAGCCGGCATTTTGTCAGTGACAGCAGGCGCTGAGGGTATCGCTTTGTTTCCGGTCATCGTACGCTCGAGAACGCTGCTTGTTGAATTTTGTGTCGGTTTTACAAAATTCAAAGAAATCGCGGTCAGCATAAAAACAGCAGCAAGAGCAGCAGTGGCTTTCACCAGAAATGGTGCTGCCCCACGCCCGCCGAAAACGCCACCGGTTACTCCGCTCCCTCCAAATGTGCCGGCTAAACCTCCGCCTTTACCAGACTGAATGAGTATAATGATAACCAGTGCGATACTGACAACAATGTGTAAAAAAAGCAGAAAAACATGCAGCATAATCATCCTTCTTCCGAGTTATTCTCTATGAGTAAATCCTCACTTTATTCAACATGAAATTCCCTTCTACATGGCTGCTCTGATGATTCCCTCAAACGAATCGGCATCAAGGGATGCGCCGCCAATCAGACCGCCGTCGATATCAGGCTCCATGAGAAGTTCGCGGGCGTTGGAGGGTTTCATGCTTCCCCCATACTGGATCCTCGTTTTCTCGGCAATTGTGTTTCCGAACAGCTCACCAATAATATCCCTGATAAATCGGTGCACTTCCTGAGCTTGTTCTGTTGTTGCATTTAAACCTGTGCCTATCGCCCATACCGGTTCGTAAGCGATAACGGTATCTTCAAATTCACGGGGTGTTAATCCGGAAAAGGCGCCCCTTACCTGCTTTTCGACAACTTTTTTGGTGATCCCTCCTTCACGTTCCGCGAGAGTTTCTCCCACACAAACGATCGGGGTCAATCCTGTACTACGGGCGCTCTTTACCTTACGGGCGACATTCTCATCGGTTTCATGAAAATAGGTTCGTCTTTCAGAATGACCCAATATAACAAACTGACAACCCAGAGTCAAGAGCATATTCCCCGATATCTCTCCGGTAAAAGCTCCTTTGTTTTCCCAGTGAATGTTTTGACCGCCAAGCTTTACCAAAGTACCGCGAATCACTTCATTAACTGAATAGAGAGATGTGAAAGTCGGGCAAAGAACAATATCGACATCATTGATGCCATGTACCCGTTTGAGTATATCTTTGGCAAGAGTATCTGCCTCAAGATAATTCAGATTCATCTTCCAGTTACCGGCAATTATTTTTTTTCGCATCGGGTCTCCTTTTTTATCGGTCAAGAGCTTTGACGCCCGGAAGTATCTTGCCTTCCAGAAGCTCAAGAGAAGCCCCGCCGCCGGTGGATACATGGCTCATGTTTTTTTCAAGGCCGAATTTGGCTATTGCTGCGGCTGAATCGCCGCCGCCTACGATGGTCACCGCGCCCATTTTGGTCGCTTTGGCAAGAGCCTCGGCTATTGCCCGTGTACCCACGGCAAAGGTATCCATTTCAAACAGCCCCATCGGACCGTTCCAGACTATTGTTCCGGCTCCGGTAATCTTTTTCGTAAAGAGATCAATGGATTCAGGTCCGATATCCAGACCTGCCCAGCCCTCCGGAATAGCGCTGTCTTTCACAAAACGTGTATTGGCATCATTTGCAAAATTGTCCGCGATCATACAATCCACCGGCAGGACAAGTTCGCACTTCGATAACTTGGCTTTTTCCATGATGTCCCTGGCGAGAGCGACTTTATCGGCTTCGAGTACCGATTTCCCAATTTCCAGTCCCATCGCCTTATAAAATGTAAAAGCCATGCCTCCGCCGATGAGCAAAGTATCCGCTTTATCAAGAAGGGCAGTGATAACATCGATTTTACCGGAAATCTTTGTTCCGCCGATGATAGCAACAAAAGGACGTTTCGGGTTTTCCAGGGCGTTGTAAAGGTAATCGATTTCTTTCTTGAGAAGGAAACCACATGCCACTATGGACAGAAAATGAGTTATTCCCTCGGTGGAAGCGTGTGCACGATGTGCGGTTCCGAACGCATCATTTACATATATTTCCGCGTGAGCGGCAAGTTTACGGGAAAATTCCGGATCGTTGGCTTCCTCTTCATTATGATAACGCAGGTTCTCCAGGAGGACAACTTCTCCGTTTCTCATGCCGAGGGTCATTTTTTCCACTTCCGGTCCCACGCAATCCGGGGCGAGTTTTACCGGAATACCCAAATGAGCGGAAAGGTTTTTTGCCACCGGCGCGAGACTCATCGAAGGTACCGGTTTCCCTTTTGGCCTCCCGAGATGGCTCATCAGAATAACTTTGGCGTTTTTACTCAACAGATACTGTATGGTTGGAAGAGATTCCACAATGCGTTTGTCATCGGTAATAGTACCATTCTGGTCGAGGGGAACATTGAAATCGCACCTGACAATGACCCTTTTTCCCTGAACATCGATATCTTTGACTGTTTTTATGGCCATGATGCACCTCAGATTGAATACAATACTGTTCACATAAGGCTGGTTTCGACAGGCTCAACCAGCGGGCACTGAGCTTGTCGAAGTGCAGTTTGGGTTAAGTGAACAGTATTGAGATTAAATAATACAGCTTCAAGGTGAAAATAAGGTAAATAGAAATTTATACAAATCAAATAGACTGAAGAGCGCTGTTATACCTGAAATCATATAAAGATAAATCCCGCGAACTCAGCGTAGAATCCGCGGGATTTCTATAAACGGGGATCGGTTATTTCGCCATCTTTTTGAAAAGATCGATGCAGCGGTTGGAATATCCCCACTCGTTGTCGTACCATGCAAACACTTTCAGCAGATTCCCGCCGAGCATGTTGGTCATGAGTCCGTCAATAACGGAAGAAGCCGGATTTCCGATTATATCGCTGGAAACGATGGGCTCTTCGGTATATTCAAGAATCCCCTTGAGGTATCCTTCTGAGGCTGCTTTCAGAGCAGCATTCACATCTTCGGCTCTGGTGTTTACTTTCAGTTCTGCGACAAGGTCGGTGATGGAAGCATCGGGAGTGGGAACGCGGACGCTGACACCGTCAAGCTTTCCGCTCAGTTCCGGCAGAACTTTTCCGACCGCGCGGGCGGCGCCGGTGGTTGTCGGGATCATGTTGATTGCACCAGCACGGGCTCTACGGGGATCTTTATGATACTGGTCAAGGATTTTCTGGTCATTGGTATAGGAGTGAATGGTGGTCATAAATCCTTTTACAATACCAAAATTCTCATTGATGACCTTGGCCATGGGAGCAAGGCAGTTCGTGGTGCAGGAAGCGTTGGATACCATGGTGTCCCCGGATACCAGAATGTTATCGTTTACACCCATGACAATGATCTTTATCTTGGTATCGGCTTTGGATTTTGGGGGAACGGACAAGAGAACCTTTTTCGCCCCTGCATCCAGATGTTTCTGTAATCCAGCATCATCAGCAAAAATACCGGTGGATTCAAGAACCATATCCGCACCGATTTTGCCCCAGGGCAAATTGGCGGGGTCTTTTTCGGAGGTAACGAGAACTTTTTTCCCGTTAACGATAATACCGTCAGCAACCGCTTCCACCGTCCCCTTGAATTTTCCCTGGGTGGAATCGTACTTGAGCAGATGCGCCATGGTCCTGGTATCCATGAGATCGTTGATCCCGACTACCTCGAAACCGCCATCATATATCGCCGCACGGAAAACCAGTTTGCCAATGCGCCCGAATCCGTTTATACCAATTTTGATCGCCATTTCTTTCACCTTTCCTTCATATGTATGCTTTTTTGTTGTTACATGAAAACTTTACGAGTGATAGTGTGTTATAGAGCATTTAGTTCTTCTTGTAAAATTTTACCATATCTCCGAGCGTAAGAGGCTGAAAATCCCCGGCATGTCCTGCAGTGCCAAGATCGCGCATCTTTTGCGCAACAAGCTTCTCAAGCGCTTCACGGGCGGGTTTCAGATAATCCCGCGGATCGAACTTATCGGGAGTTTCCACAAACACTTTCCGAATTGCGCCGGTGATTGCTATGCGGCCGTCAGTGTCGATATTCACCTTGCGGACTCCATAAGGAATAACCGACTGGATTGCGCCCATCGGAACTCCCTTTGCATTTGGCATCCTGCCCCCGTACTTATTGACGATCTCTACCAGTTCCTGCGGAACACTGGAAGAACCGTGCATGACAAGCGCGACATCAGGTATTCTGCTGTGAATTTCTTTTACAAGATCAAGAGCGAGTTTTGGCTCTTCTTTGAACTTGTATGCCCCATGAGAGGTTCCGATTGCGACCGCAAGGGCATCGACTTTGGCTTTGGAAACAAATTCAACGGCCTGATCGGGATCGGTAAGGTGAATTTTCCCCGAACCGACTCCATCCTCTATGCCTCCAAGGGTTCCAAGTTCCGCTTCAACAGTTACCCCCAGGGGATGTGCATATTCCAGTACGCTTAAAGTCACATCCAGATTTTCCTGGAATGTGGTCGCAGTTTTGCTGTCCTCTTTTAAAGAGCCGTCGATCATGACCGAAGTGAAACCGAGTTCGATGGCTTTTTTGCAGGTTTCCAGACTGTTGCCGTGGTCAAGGTGCATGGCCAGAGGAATATTAGGATTCTCTTCCGCAGCGGCAAGCATCAGGTGACGAAGATAGATGAAATTGGAATATTTGAGAGCGCCACGGGAAGCCTGAATAATTACCGGAGACTGAGTTTCCTGGGCGGCGGCCATGATAGCCTGTATCTGTTCCATATTGTTTACATTAAAAGCGCCGACAGCATAGTTACCTTTCGAAGCTTCATCGAGAAGCTGACGCATCGGTACGAGCGGCATACCTACCTCCTTCTATAAAAAATATCTGTTTACACATCACCAAACATAAACGTATTTCAAACAGCATATTCGCTCAACTGAAGAACAGTTTAGCATCATCGTATTTATAGGGTTCAACAGTTCTCAGGGAGCCGACTGCTTCCTCGAGATGAACCTCTTTCATCTCCCCGCCTTTGAGAGACGCCATCATGCCAAACTGCCCCTTATCAATCATTTCTACGGCATGAATGCCAAGGCGAGTTCCCAGCACACGGTCAAATGCGGAAGGATTTCCGCCGCGCTGAAGGTGCCCAAGAACGATCGAGCGGGTTTCATATCCTGTTTCACGCTCGATGACATGGGCGAGATTTTCTGCTATCCCTTTTCCGGTTCCAAGCTGGACATGACCGAATGAATCAAGCTGGGAAGAGTGGGATACCTCTTCCATGATTTCGGGAATGATAGCTCCCTCGGAGACTGCAATGATCGCCCAGGTGTTGCCCGATTCATATCTCCTTTTGACCATCTGGCAGATATCTGACAGTTTCACTTCGACTTCGGGAATGAGAATCATGTGCGCCCCGCCTGCCATTCCCCCGTGCAAACCGATCCATCCGGCGTGACGGCCCATTATTTCCACGACCATGACACGGCTGTGGCTTTTCGTTGTGGTGCGGAGCATTTCCATAAACTCACAAACACGGTTGATCGCAGTATCGAAACCGAACGTATAATCTGTAGCATTCACATCGTTGTCGATCGTTTTGGGAACGCCGATAACATTGAAATTCTCACGGTAGAGTTTTAAAGCCACACCAAGAGTATCGTCACCGCCGGCTGCAATGAGAGCATAAATTCCGGCATCGGCAAGATTTTTCTTCGCAATCTCAAAACCGTTCTCAACCTTTGCGATATTCGTTCGTGAAGAACCGAGAATAGTTCCTCCAAGCATGTGAATATCTTCCACATCTGCGAGAGTCAGAGGACGGTGCTGCTGTTTGAGAAGGCCTCTCCACCCATCCTTGAATCCGACAACTTCGTATCCCAGAGAGATGCCTTTGACCGTTACCGCACGAATGACAGCATTCAAACCGGGAGCATCGCCTCCTCCGGTTAAAATTCCTATTCGTTTTCTATCCATGATGTGCAGTCCTTATTGGTATGATTTTTCTTTCAATGTGGAAAAAACCAAGGATTTAACCAATTGTAAAATATAAAAAATCATTGGGTGAATGTCAAGATTCTATAATGCGTAATTTTACAAATTATTCTGTATTATCAGAATAAATAAAATCTTATAAAAATATCGTTTCTGCGATGTATCTATAAAATAGAAAGCTGGAGAGAATAAATCGAAATTTAGAGATAAACAAGTCCATGCTGTTTACTGTGGGGTAATTTATTCCGGTTTGTGGCGTATATAAAAACACGTACCCTCTCTTTGGAGTTGAGAGGGTACGCAGGAAAGAAAAGAAGATGTTTCTTATGCGGGAATGCATATCCCGGCTTTCAGCAAAGCATACTCTTGGCCTTTTTGAGAAGGGAGGCAACGGGAAGACCATACGGGCAGACTTTCTCATACGGCGCAAGGTCATCGGCCGATTCGACCCTGGCGTGCGCCGGGAGAGCGGCATACAGAGACCTGGCCTGCTGTGGATCGCCGAATCCGGTATGATATCCTTTGAACCTCAGAATAGAAGAAACGGCAACACCATCCGGATTCGCTCTCTCGCATGCACCGCACATACGGCAGTATTCGGGGCTCATGGCGTCTGCAAATTTTTGAATGCCTTTCTCTTCGGCCAGAGTGAGCTTTCCTCCGACCGCCTCGATGTTTTCTTTCAGCTCTTCGAAATTATACAGCATGGAACCGTACGCAACCACTCCGGGGATGCTGAGGGAATAGTGAATAAGCGCTCTGGCGATGCTTTTATCATCAGGAAGGTATTTGCTTACCTTTTCTTTCAGGTCGGGAACGTTCTCCCAGTTTTTTGTCCCGTAGAGGAATACCTTCATGGCAGTGACCGCGATATTCTTATCCTTCGCTTTTTTTATGAGGCGGAAGAATTCGTCCTGCTGGGCTTTTTGCGGGCGCTCCCCTTTATAACTGAAAGCGTCGGCCCTCGGCACCAGCGGATTCACCGGAACCTGGATCAGATCGAACATGTCGCTGTCGATGGCGGCTTCGAACACAGGGGCTACATTGTTATGCTGCGAGAGCATGAGAAACCGTGTTTTGCCTTGTTTTTTAAGAATTTCGAACGCCTGGATGACGCCCTTTTTATTTTGCACATCCTCCGGTTTTTCGTACACGGAATGTACTTTGAAACCGTCGATCATGGACAGACCGGTTTTTTTGAGCATGCTTTCGAATATTTCGAGCGCTTTATCTTTTTCGAGCGTATGGACGGTGGTATCGCAGTAGAAAGCATCACGGTCCATCTTCTGGAAAAGGTCGTACGGCGCCGGTTCTACCCACTGCCCGAATTTGTGCCAGTAATTCACTCCGGCGTCCAGGGCAAGCTCATACATCTTACGGTCTGCCATGCGGTCGCCGAGAAACTGGGATACTTTCAGCCCGGTCCGGCCAAGTTTCACCTGTTTGATTTTCTTTTTTTGACCCTCGCTTTTTACTCCGGCAGCAGAGCAGTCAAGCCCTGATATTCCAGCCGCACCCGCGAGCGCCGTTGCCGAAGTCTTTTGTATAAAACCGCGGCGGGAGATACATTCGTTGTTCCGTTTATTATCAAAATCAATCTTATTAGGGCGCTTTTCGTCCATCGCTTATTCCTTTAGGGCAAATGAATTTTTTGTGTTTGTAATCTTTTTCCGGGCTGCGTTCCAGATCCACTCACCGGAAACGGCTCGCTTTCAGGGAATAATTCTATCTATATAATATAATGATTGCCATGATATATGGTTATGAAAAACTTTCCCTGACTTTCAACATTGTGCTTGTTCATCCTTCCATCAAAAATACACGAGTTTCAGGCGCCTTTAACTCGAAAATGATCTCTGAAGCGCCTTTTGTGAAGAGTTTTCCGGTGATAATATCGGTTAACTTGTATTTGCCCGGCAGGGCTATACGTTTGCGCTCAGATTTGATTGAATGAATGGCAACTACGTTTCGATCGGCCAAGAGAACATCGTCTTTTTCGCTCCAGACATGGGCTCCAGCCCAGCGGGCTGTGTTACGCCAGAATTGAGCGGAAAGATTCACCACAGTGGAAAAAACAGCCGAATAATCTCCCGCGCCGCGCGACAGGATTCCCGAAATGCTTTGCGCCGCTCCTTTCCCAAAATCCTTCGACGCCATCCCGATGTGATTGAATCCGCCTTTTGCCCAGGCGATTCCAAGCTCCACGCCATCGAGCGGCATGAGCACCGGACCATAGGCGAGGGGTCCTCCGAGGATTGCTGATGCACTCATTCCCCGTGCGACCGGGTGATCGAAGTTGGACATATGAATACGGCGCTGGGCGTTGGAATGGATCATTTCAAATTCAAAACCGGTAAGTTTTTTTGCTGAATCAACTCCGATTTTTTCACCGTCAGAGATGCCTGAACCGGGGCCCCAGACCACAACAGCTCCATCGCGGAAAACTTTTTGCCTCAGGATTTCCAATCGCCGATCATCAACCCGGAAAAGATTGGGGAAATAATAAACCCGGTGATGAGGAAAATTTTCAAGAGTCAAATCCTCAAAAAGGTAGATATTGTGCGGGACTCCACAGCGAGCGATACCCATTTTCTGCTCCCACATAACCGCCTCATTGAGGTAATTTCCGGTTCCGTTGGTCTCGAGAACCGAGGTATCGTCCAAAATCATGGCTATTCCCGGTATCGTTTCATGCTTCCACGAAAGTGATGCTTTTATAGCCCGTACCTGCTCATGCATCACGGCACGTATTTCATCGGGATCGAACCAGCCTGCGCCAAACTCCATCCAGTAGGAGTTAAACCCGCGGGTCCAGCCGGTTGCCAGGTTGCGCCATGTATTTGCGGCATATTCGCGGACATTGCGTGCGAGGCCTATTTCGTTTTTTGTTCGCACCCAGGTACGGGTATCCATCTCCGTGTAAAAATATTTGCCACGAAGGACACACGAGTCGGCGGCGCCTTCCGGCAGATACACTCCGCCGATTCCGCGAGCCTGGTAATCATGGGGGGTGATAAACCCGGAGAATCCAGGTGAATCGAGAAGCCCCATAACATCCATTGAGCCTGACCCCGCCATGGTTTCCGGGTAGGTGAAAGGCCAGGAATAACCCTGACCGCCGCCGGGATAGTCAAAGAATCCGAAATTACTCCAGCCGAGCATGACCTGTTTAAGACCGTCATGGAGGAAGAGAATCTTGCGTTTGACTGCTCCCTGCATTGCTTCCCCATTTTTCCGCATGTATGCGAGAAAAAGCTCACGCTGCAACTCAAGGTAATCACGAAGGGGCCGGTTATCTTTCGCATTCTGCCAGTAAAGTATGTTGGCGACATCAGCAGTCTGGCCGCGGAGTTTGTCCTTCGGGATATCAACGGTGTCAAACGTGAGAGTGTTGTCATTATAAGCCAC
>JBAYHX010000016.1:0-18759 GCA_041665965.1 Candidatus Latescibacterota bacterium | reverse complement strand
CGAGGGATTTCCTGTCGATGATGATTCATCCTTGCTGCATCCCCAGATTATAACGGCTGTAAAACACATACCCAGTAAAAATACTTTTCGCATACTATCCCCCTTTGAGTGGGTATTTACCATACTGAGAAAAGGCTTTTCCAATCTCATAGCTAAAAATACGCACCGTAATGGGGGAAAAGCTGTGACCAGCCTCACATAAATCAACATTTTCTCTATCACATGAAGCAGTATTTCTTGAAAAATATTTAATGTAAATTGGCAGATGTTGTCTCGTCTCGACAGAAAATAAATCAGATAGTTATAGAGTATTAAAATTCATTCGCAGGAGTAAAACGGGAGCATCTCATGTGAAAAATGAAGTGCTGAACAGCAAAAATATCCAGGAGTATATAAGAAAAAGGCGCTCTCAATAAAGCGCCTTCTTCATTTGATGACCGTCCGATTTTCTACGTTTATTATTTGTTCATATCGGCATGGTAGGACTGCACCGATTTTACATCAGCTTCGCCTTTTTTACGATCGGCAATACCTTTTGCCGAAGCCGCAGCGGCAGCAAGAGTTGTAATATAGGGTATCTTATATTTAATTGCTGCTTTCCTGATATAGGAGTCATCATATTGGCTTTTCTTGCCGATAGGGGTGTTGATGACAAGCTGAATTTCTCCATCGATGATCTTATCGACGATATTCGGTCTGCCCTCATGGATTTTCAGCACTTTCACAGCATGTATCCCATTATCGGACAATGCATTGAATGTCCCATCTGTCGCAATGATTTTGAATCCAAGCTTTTCGAATTCTTTGGCTACTGCAACAGCTTCGGATTTATCCTGCCCCGCTATACTGAACAGAACAGCGCCTTCCAAAGGAAGTTTAATCTGCGTGGCTTCCTGAGCTTTATAATAAGCCATTCCCACTGAATTGGCCAAACCCAGCACTTCACCGGTCGAGCGCATCTCCGGACCCAGAAGAGGATCAACCTCCGGAAACATATTGAACGGAAACACTGATTCTTTTACACCGAAATGCGGGATGTTAAGTTTCTTCAGATTTAAATCAGAGAGCTTTTTACCGAGCATGACCTGTGTTGCGACACGCGCCATGGAGAAACCGCACACTTTTGATACCAGCGGAACTGTCCGTGAAGCCCGTGGATTTGCCTCAAGAACATATACCATATCATCACAGATAGCATACTGCATGTTCATCAGGCCGACAACGTTAAGCTCCATTGCTATCTTCCGCGTGTATTCATTGATCGTATCGATATGTTTCTGCGGGATACTGACCGGCGGAATTACGCAGGCGCTGTCACCCGAATGCACGCCGCAAAGCTCGATATGCTGCATGATCGCAGGAACAAATGCATCAGAACCGTCGGAGATGGCATCGGCTTCGGCTTCGATAGCATTCTGCAAAAACCGATCTATGAGAATCGGCCGGTCGGGTGTTACTCCAACTGCTGCCGCAACATACTGCCGCAGCATTTCTTCATCGTGGATAACCTCCATACCTCGGCCGCCAAGTACATAAGACGGTCTGCACATGAGGGGATAACCGATCTTTTGCGCAACAAAAAGCGCCTCATCGATAGTGGAAGCCATGCCCGATTCAGCCATAGGTATATTCAGCTTTTCCATTATTTTCCGAAACCGGTCACGGTCTTCCGCCAGATCGATTGCTTCCGGAGTTGTACCGATAATATGCACTCCGGCTTTTTCGAGCTGCGCGGCAATGTTGAGCGGTGTCTGTCCGCCAAACTGCACAATTGCACCCTCAGCCTTTTCCTTTTCGTAGATGCTGAGCACATCTTCTACTGTCAACGGCTCGAAATAGAGCTTATCGGAGGTGTCATAATCGGTCGAAACCGTTTCGGGATTGCAGTTGACCATGATGGTCTCAAAACCCTCATCACGAAGAGTAAGCGCGGCATGGACACAGCAGTAATCGAATTCTATCCCCTGCCCTATACGGTTGGGGCCGCCTCCGAGCACCATGATTTTTCGATTAGAGGTTACACTGACTTTATCGGGAGCATTGTAGGTCGAAAAATAGTATGCCGCGTTTTCGACACCGCTGACTGGCACCAGTTCCCATGCCTCTTTCAGACCGGCTTTTATCCGCTGCTCACGGATTTTGTCTTCCGTAATGCCTGTCAACTGAGAAATATAACGATCACCAAACCCGTCCTTTTTCGCTTTCACAAGCAGTTCCACAGGGAGCTGCTTCCCTTTATATTTCAAAATTTCTTCTTCACGCTCAACCAGTTCTTTCATCTGCTGGATGAAATAATGCTTGATATGGGTTAATTTGAACAGATCATCAACGGCTGCCCCTTTCCGTATAGCCTCATACATGAGCCACTGACGTTCGCTGGTTGGCTCTTTGAGCATTTTCATCAGTTCCTCAAGCGGTAGCTGATTGAAATTTTTAGCAAAACCAAGGCCATAGCGTCCATTTTCCAGCGACCGTATCGCCTTAAGGAACGCTTCCTTATAGTTCTTGCCAATGCTCATAACCTCCCCGACAGCGCGCATCTGGGTGCCGAGCTTGTCCTCGATGCCTTTGAATTTTTCAAACGCCCACCGTGAGAACTTAACTACCACATAATCACCGGAGGGAGTGTATTTTTCAAGGGTTCCATCGCGCCAGTAGGGAATTTCATCGAGGGTAAGCCCCGCGGCAAGAAGCGACGACACAAAAGCAATCGGGAATCCCGTTGCTTTCGACGCCAGCGCTGAAGACCGAGAGGTCCGCGGATTGATTTCGATTACCACGACGCGGTCCGACTGGGGATCGTGGGCAAACTGGATATTTGTTCCGCCGATAACTTCGATGGCATCCACAATGTCATACGAATATTTCTGAAGCTTCTTCTGCAGCTTATTTTCTATAGTCAGCATGGGCGCAGTACAGTAAGAATCTCCGGTATGGACTCCCATGGCGTCGACATTCTCGATAAAGCATACGGTAATTTTCTGACCTTTGGAATCCCGCACAACCTCAAGCTCAAGCTCTTCCCACCCCAGCACCGATTCCTCGACAAGAATTTGTCCGACAAGGCTGAACGAAAGCCCCCGCGCGGCCATGGAACGGAGTTCATTCATATTGTAAACAAATCCGCCGCCGGTTCCACCCATTGTATAGGCAGGCCGAATAACGAGAGGAAATCCCAGTTCAGCCGCAATTTTCTCGGCTTCTTCAACACTATACGCAATTTCGCTTTTGGGCATTTCAATGCCCAGGCGATTCATGGTTTCCTTGAATGCCTCCCGGTCTTCGCCCCGTTTGATAGCATCGATCTGTACCCCGATTACTTTCACACCGTATTTATCAAGTATTCCAGCCTTCGCCAGTGAAGAAGAAAGATTCAGTCCGCTCTGTCCGCCGAGGTTTGGAAGCAAAGCATCGGGACGTTCTTTCGCGATGATTTTTTCCATTGTTTCCACATTGAGCGGCTCGATATAGGTAACATCGGCAGTTCCGGGATCGGTCATGATCGTAGCAGGATTAGAGTTGACAAGAACGATTTCGTAACCGACTTTTCTTAAAGCCTTGCAAGCCTGGGTGCCGGAATAATCGAATTCGCATGCCTGACCAATAATGATCGGACCGGAACCAATAATCATTACTTTATGAATGTCATTACGCTTTGGCATTAAACCTCCATTGAGAAAAATGAATTTTTTCTTATAACTTATAATCTTATAAATTATAATATAAAAGCACATATTAACGAAGCAAAATAAATTTAATTTCCGATTTTTTCATTATAGTTTAATATGTATTTATTATAACAATAAAGCATGCCTTGATGTAAAAAATGACTGTCTTGTCAATTGTGAACTATTTCCGTGTTTATTTCCCGTTGCAGATGCATTGGAAGAGCATACCGTTTTCGTCAACAACTGCCAAATTCCCCTTGCTTTTTCCCTATATCTTGTTTATCATGGTAAGCCATTGATTATGTTACTTTTTTATCTGTAAGATTTACCTAAAAATATCATGCATTTACAATGAGATAGATTATCTGTATCATTACTGTGCAGAAGTGAATCCTGAATTCGGAAAAATCAGAGTTCCTTTTCCAAACTGTCGATATATTAATATCATTCCCAAGTGAGATTCATAAAGCTTTACTCGAAACACCCGAATTATCTGAATGATGTGCCCACTATAGGCAGAAAAGATTCACATTACACGTATTCAAACAGGAGGAAACATGGAGAAAGTAAAGAATGACCGCAGATCGTTTCTTGGCAAGGCTGCTGCTGCAGGAGCCGCTGTTGCCGTTGCGGCCAGTGCGTCCGAGCCTCAGGCTCAGACCCCGAAAAGTCTTGACGGTTTACGGGTTGGGTGTCTCAATGTAGTCTCTTATTCCCACCTTGCGCTCTGGGCGCCGTTTATGAACAACCCCCGTGCAGGGCAGAAAGATAATCCGCTATGCAACATGCGGATAACCCATTGCTGGGAAATCGATCCTGAAAAAGGACAGCAGTTTGCCAAGGAATATGGCTGCGAACAGGTAAAGAATTTCGACGATATGCTCGGGAAAGTTGACTGTATCATTTCCGGAGGATATTATAATCATCCCTGGAACCACATCATCCATGCCCCTTATCTTGAGGCGGGGATTCCTAACCTCATCAACCGACCGTTCACCAATTCGCTTGCCAAAGCGAAAAAAATGATCGAGACGGCCCGTAAAGGCAAAGCTCCAATCCTTGTCCCCTCCAGCCATGAATGGAACGCTGCTACTGAAACTGCCAAAGCATGGGCTGCCGGGAAAAATGTAATCTGCTACAACGCGACAAATTCATTTGACGATTATCCGACTCACGGTTTACACGGAGTTTATCTGTGCTGCAAAGCGATTGCGGAAGCAGGATTCCCTATAGTATCGGTTTCCTACAGAGCGGACAGCTGGTACCACCCATCGGGGGTCATGACGTTCGAACACAAAAACAAGGAAGGCAAATCCTTCTACGGTACCCTGCACCATGTTTCCGGTTCGTGGGGAACCATACAGATTCATACTCCGGAAAATTACGGCGGCGTGAGTTTCAATATTTTCAACAATTTCGGAGGAGTCGGCTATCCTTTCAACAAAACAGAAGTCTGGGCGCCTATTGTCTGGGCGTTTCAGAATATGGCAGCCTATCGTGAGATGCCGCAGACTCTTGAGCAGATTTATCACAAGACCAATGTGTTCCTTGCCGGCTGGCGCTCCATCCTTATGAATGACGGGAAACCGGTCAGACTCGAGGACGTTCCGGAAGACTGGGAATCTCCTGTCTCATTGCCCACACAGCCGGATGACAACACAGTTGCCCTCTTTAAAAAGAAATTCGGATGATTTGCAGGTGTCCTTGATTTGGGGAAATCAAAGTAAAACAGATCGGTTTTTCATTCTTTCTTTTTCCCAATGCAATATATTTTAGCATACAAAGAATGGGGAAACCTGGTAAGTAGGTACTACGGGTTTCCCCCTTTTTTTAGGATGAAAGGGTATAGCATGGACACTGTTCGCACGGTTGCTTCCCGCAATTTCAAGGGGGAATCCACACGCCGTGATTTTATTGCTGCATCAACTGTTGCTGCCGCTTCTGCCGCGGCCGGATTATCATCAGATTCAGCCTCCGCACAGACAAAGAGCGCCCGAAAGCTCCGCATAGGAGCTTTCTGTGTAGGGGACGGTTCATTTTGGACATATTCATGGGGAGATCTTCTCACCACAACCGGTAAGCCCTTTAATACCAGCACCATAGGTACAGGATTGCTCAACATGGAGGTTGCGTATGTCTGGGATCTCAATCCGGAGGCGGCAGAGAAATTCGCCGCACAGATTGGGGCAAAGGCAGTCAGACGGTATGATGAAATGGTGGGACTGGTTGATGGCGTCGCATTCGGCGGATTTTACGAAATCCCCTGGCAGTACCGTCTTGCTCGGCCGTATATCGAAGCGGGGATCCCTACCTATCTTGGGCGGCCTTTTGCGTATTCTCTCCGTGATATCGACGCCATCCTCGATCTGGCAGCGAAACACAACACACCCCTTATGGCCACCGACATCTATGAGCATTTGTATGGCGTCCACACGCTCAAAGGGAAACTAAAAAATGTTGGGAAAATCGAGAGCGTGAGCGGCACCTGTCTCACAAACGATTATCCCATGCGCTTCCACACTCTCTATATGGCGGCAAAGATTTTCGGTTTCGACATCCAGAAGATATCTCTTGTTACCGATGATCCGAACAACAGCAAATATTGTGTTGTCACCCTACTCTTCAAGGGCGGCGGCGACCAGCCGCCATTCCCCTGCTCCATGTCCATGAGCCTGACCGGAGACCTTTACTCTTTCACTGTCTCCGGAACCACTGGTATCGAGACCGAACGTCTGCCTCAATTCCCGTTCCGTCAGGACGATCTCCTTGTACACCATCTGCCGAAACTCGTAGATATGCAGCGAACATTCGAGGGAAAGAATTACGAGCCTTACGATATAATCCGTAAGAAGACCGAACTGTTTCTGACCGGATTCTATTCAGCTTCCGAAAAAGGCGGCGCTCCGGTGGATGTAGGAACCGTGCCGGTGGATTGGCATGCCCGCCCGGTACGCCCGGACTGGGTAAACGAGTCTGTATTCAAAAAGTAAATTCATCCCCTGTCTTCTCTGTGAGACTGCCTGCCTCTCTATCATAGAGAGGGGGTCAGGGGGTGAGTTTAAGGCAGAAAAAAAGAAAAACTCACCTCTCGGTCTCCTCTCTATGATAGAGAGGAGATGACTTGTTCCTGGCTTTTGGGATGCATTAAGAGAGCAGGGGTTGAGTTTCACAGCAAAGAAAGAGGGAGCGGTGTATTCTGCTCCCTCTTTCTTTTATTATTTTTTGAACATGTCCGGCGGATACTCTTCCACCCCGGTATCGGCCTGGACATAGTAATCGTCTTCCAGTTCGTCGATACGGACTTTCCCCCCATTCTTATCCTTCCAGGATTTGACTCCCGCGAGGAATACGGCGGTCTTGTCGAGGATATGCTCGTGGGTCTGCGGCATTTCACCGCGTTCCACCATCTTCTGAAATTCGATCAGCGGCGTGTTGAAAAACTCATACCGCCGGGAATCGTAATCCTCCATTTGCCACAAATTCGTTTCGTAGGTGCCGGAATTGGTGAGCACCTTTATCCATGCATTGGAATCAGGTTCGTTGCTGTTGACAAGGGCGGCGAAAAATCCCGGTTCTTTCCCGCGGGGCTTGAATTTGAGTGTCCATGTTGTGGAAGTGGTTTTGTAAATGTCCTTCCCTGCCACATCCGCGCTCACACTTTCAACTCCCGGACCGACACAGGAGAGGATGAGCCAGAGGCCGTGAATGTCATGAGTTATATCGGATGAAGTGTTGTATGCCACAACACCGTTGATCGGAGGAACAGGTATGTTGTTTTCCCTGGCGGTTTTATCGGTACCGAACTTATCCGGGCCGGCCCATTGTTTCAGCTTGCGGCGCATGGAGGAAGCCGCGAAACAATATTCCCAGGATGAAAAAGTGCAGATAGGAGTGCCGGTTTCTTTCGACAGCTTTACAATCTCTTTCGCTCGCCCCATGCTCGAGGCAAAAGGCCGGTTGAAAAACACCGGGATCCCCGCTTTCAGGTAAGGCGCGGCAAGCTGGGGCCAGTTATTGATCGACCAGACCTCACAGAGCATAACAGCGTCGACTTCCCCCACCATGGCGTCGTAGGTGGGAACCTCTTTCACTCCGAATTTCTGGGCAAATTCCCTCTGGTGCTGCTTATTAATATCCCAGACATGGGTCATGAGCATACCGTTCATCCGCGGAAGCACGGTGCCGTTCTCCGGGACAGGATTGATCATCGGTCCCCATATGCTGTAAAGATGGTGATGATGACCCGATGTAAGCGCACCGATCCGAATGAGACTGTCATTTGTTTTCCGTTTCCAGGGTTTCGCTTCGGAAGGTTTTACAGATGCTAAGGAATAGACAGTGCCCGCTGCTGCGACACCTGCGGACATAATACTTTTTGTAATGAACTTTCTCCGTGAGGCCATTTCTTTCTCCCCTTCTTCAATCGCATTTACTACTTGTTGACCATGCAGATAATTTCAGTAGATACAATTAATAAAAAAAAGAGAGAGTTTGAAAGGAGAAAATTCATCTCATTATTCTGTCTTTTCTTCTTTGTTGTTTCCTTCGGGATTCAATTTGAAACCGATGTTTTTGGGAGGATTGTCCGGCGTAATCGTTCCATGATTTTTCTCATGGTTCTCAACCGCTTCGGCGAGAGATTTCGAGAACGCCTTTGCATGGATTGGGCCCAGCACAACTCTTGCTACTACCTTCCCCCTGGTGTTTCCTGGCAGAAACCGGGCGAAATCGAGAATAAACTCCGAATTATTGGTGGTGATGAATGACAGATTAGCGTAGGTACCGTCAGCAACCGCATCCTGAATTTCAATTCGCACCTGGTGCTCCTGAGACACCATTTCGGGAGGTTTGGACATATAGTATTCCTTATTATGTATTCGTGGAATCTTTAAAAAAGGGCGGGTATATCCCGCCCCATATCCGATCTTACAGCCCTGTTATTTTACTGTTTTTTTGCCCCTGTATCCACAACCGCAAGCCCGCCGAAACAAGCAGCCCAGATTTTACCATCGTACAATTGCAGAGCGCGGATATCATTCGAGGGAAGTCCGTTGGCTACGGTGTAAACAGAGGCTCTCTTCCCATCGAGACGAACGAGACCATCCCCTTCGGTGCCGAGCCAGACGGCTCCGGAGGAATCGGCAGCAATCGATTTAATGGTTTTGGACACATGAAGGGTTCCCTTGCCTATAATCTTCCAGGATTTCCCGTCATACTCAACAACCTTTCCATCAGCCGTGCCAAAATAAACCTTATTTCCAACTGCTGCGGAAGACCTTATATCAAGCCCTTTGAGACGGGGAAGAGTAGACCAGTTTACCAGTGAATCTCCAAAAGATACGATTCCCCCTGATGTCCCGAACCAGACAGTGCCGGTAGAATCCAGAGCACATGTCCAGGCATTATCGGAGGGAAGGCCATTATTGCTGCGATAGCGGACCCAGCGGCCGTTAAAGAAAGAACTGATGCCGGAAGGAGTCCCTACCCAGTACCGTCCCTTACGGTCATAGACACCACAACGAATATCGTTCCCTGTTATACCGTTATCCCGGTTTTGAAATTCCCAATTATGATCGCGGTTGAATGCGACACCCTTATCGGTATTGCAAGCAATTATATCATTCGGACCGTATACGATGCTCTGAATATTTTTAAGGAGAGAAGTATTAGTCTGCATCAAAGCCCATGAACCCGAATCAAGAACATTTAATCCTATATTTTTCGAACCGACAAGAAGCCGGTTATGAGTATCCACAGCAAGCGATAAAAAGTCATATCCAAACGGGGTATTCGGAATCGAGAAATTAATGATGTTACCGTTATCGATGATGCTCATTCCACGGTTGGTTCCCACATAAACACGAGTGTCGGATTCAACTGCTCCGCAGATGACATTATTGGAAATCAGCCCTTCGTCCTCGCTATAACTCGTAAACTGTATTGACTTGTTGGAAAATACTCCCTTGTCGGTAAAATACCAGAGATATTCAGATGAGGGTTCCAATTTCCTTATATGAAATGTCTTGATGTACTGTTCTGCAGAAAAAAACTGCCACCCATATCCATCATACCGTGCAACTCCCCCTTCTTTATAAACCAGCCAGTAACTGTCATCAAAATTTTGAACAAGGTTTGTTATTGAATTGGTCAGGAGCCCGGCTCTGCTGGTGGCATTGCGCCATGATCCCTGTATCTTTGAGTAAATCCCGTTCCCGTCGGTGCCGATCCATATATTGTTCCCTTTATCGAACATGATACAGAGAACATTATCATTGCCTATGCCTTGTTTTTCGGAGAAAAATGAGAATTTTCCGCTCTTGAAAACAGCGACGCCTTTTGTGGTGCTTACCCAGAGATTTTTATTCATGTCCAGGCTCAAATTATTGATCACCGAAGAGGGGAGACCCTCAGAAGTACCATATCTCTTCCAGCTTTTTTTGTCCCGGCCCTGTGCGACAAGGCCAATATCGGTGCCAATCCACAGTTTACCTTTGCCGTCAACTATAACATTTTTCAGGTTATTTGTGGGTAACCCATCCATAGTAGTTGTAACTGTATATTTTCTTGAGGGGATGTCCCAGGTAACAAGTCCCCCGCGTGTCGAACAATACACCGTGCCGCCGTCAACTGCTATTCCGGTAACTTCCGAGGGATCGGTAACCTGAGTGATTTTAACAGGTGTTTTCTGCCCCGAACAGGCAAAAACCGTGACACCCAGAAAAATAAAAATTGCTTTCAGGAGCAGATTAATTCTCATGATATGCAGTAACCTCCATCTATGAAATATTCAACTGTATTCAATCGTTGTCTTCTCTTCGATTCCCAACACTTTTTGTAATATCATTTAATAATACCATATTTTTCTGATAAAGGGAATAAAAAAATGGCTCGTTGAAAAGTGTTTTTTTATCGAAATATTTTTTCTTTACCGGGAAAACTCCGTCCGTCTCTTTTATCCTATAGATATAAGTTATTTTTGAACTGGGCTTTTTTCTTTTCTATAAACCATTCCTTGAAAAGCTGATACGACGTTTCCCCGGTCGTCCGATATTTTTATTGAGTAGTTTGCAAGTTTCTTGCTGCGGGAAAGCTCCTGCGCTTCCGCTGTTAATATGCCTTCTGTTACTGCTTTGAAATATGAGATATCCGCATGTATCGCCAATGCCGCAGTTCCATAAGAATTGGAAGCTACTGCAAAAACCGCATCTGCCAGAGCAAACAGAACGCCGCCATGAACAGTTTTATGGCTGTTCAAATGAATCTGTTTTACTTCCAGCCTCGCTTTTGCCCTGCCTTCGGAAGCCTCCATTAACTCAATACCGAGATACTGTGCGAATGCATCCGATTCAAAGAACGCAACCATATCCTCCATAATAGCCTCCAGATACAATAATCATAGAATATTACATAAAAATACATGTTTGACGGCAGCACTTTATTGACCTATGAATAAATTACTCTATAAACGAAGAACATTTCTGTTCAGATCGGCTCTACACACGTATTATATTGAAAACCTTAAAATTTCATCCTTTTATCATCTTGTTTATACAGATATATATAAAAGAATTGGCCAACACTGAAAATTGAAAAAGCGAATTAATCCGAAAGGAATAAGAAATATTAAAGTTATCGCAAGGGGAGAAATTCTGAAAGAAGTTTTTATTATTTTTTTTACTTGCGCTTTTTCCCCTATATATAGTATTATTGATGATAGGCTAACACAATATGTTTGATCCATCCCCCCAAGAGAACGTATATGAAACTTTCACGCATTGAAATCTACGGGTTCAAATCTTTCGCCAAAAAGCTCGATCTTGGCTTGATGGGCGGCATGACAGCAGTTGTAGGGCCAAACGGCTGCGGAAAGACCAATGTGGTTGATGCAATACGGTGGGTTCTTGGCGAGCAGCGTCCCACACCGATTCGGCTGGAGCGGATGGAGGATGTTATTTTCAAAGGCTCGACCAGCCGAAAACCGCTTGGAATGGCTGAGGTTTCGCTCACAATAGAAAACGAATCCGGCCGTCTCCCCCTCGCCATGCCGGAAGTGACCGTTACCCGAAGGCTTTTCCGCTCCGGCGAATCGGAATATCTCATAAATAAAAAAATCTGCCGTCTTGCTGATATCAATGATCTGTTCATGGATACCGGCATGGGCACCGACTCGTACAGTCTGTTCGAACTGGGAATGATCAATTCGATCCTTTCGGACAAAACCGAAGACCGCCGTCACATTTTCGAGGAAGCTGCAGGGGTTACAAAATATAAGGCCCGCCGGAGAACGGCGCTCAACCGGATGGTGAGCATCGAGGATGATCTCAATCGGGTGGGCGACATCATTGCCGAGCTGGAAAGACGGGTGGAATCGCTTAAACGCCAGGCTCAGAAAGCGGCGCGGTACCGCAGCCTGCGAAGTGAAATCAAAGCCCGGACGGTTGGAATCGCCTCCCGTGAGATAAACAACCTTAAAAAGAACATCGAAATGGCTGGGATGGAGCTCGACTCGGTGCTTGCCTCATCGGAAGAGTTAAAAGGTAAAATTGCCTCCAGCGGCCATACAAGCGATACTCTTTCCATGGAAATTCTGGAAATCGAAAATGATCTCTCCACGATAAGCGGACGGTATGAATCGTTCAGAAATACGATTTCCGAAAAGGAAAAAGAACTGGCCCGTCTGGATACACGGCTGGAGTTTCTTTCCGAAAAAATTGTCAAAGAACGTGAAACGGCGATAAAAAATACTTCAACCGTTGCTGAACTCGCCGAAAGTCACGGTCACCGTGCAGAAGAACTGTATGAGGTTGAAAAGCGATTGGGTGAAGTTGAGGCTCAGGCTGCTGTTTTGAGAGAAAACTTTCGTGAATTCGAACGTAAAGCAGCCGAAAAGAACAGCGCTCATCAGGCTGTCGAAAGTGAATACCGCCGTCTCGAAAGGGAGATCGCATCCTGTGATTCCAGTTCTGCAGCATTACGGATGAAATGCGAGAGCGGAGAGACTCGGATCACAGAAATCAAAAGCCGGAGCACTGAGCTGGAAAAGACAGCAACAGCGGCGGCGGATGAATGTTCAAAGTTCAAAGAAGAAAAAAGCCTGTATGCTTCTCGTGAAAAGGAAGTCTCCTCCGGAATACTGTCGATCAACAATGCGCTCGCAGAGAAAACTCGTGATTTGGAATCCCTTGACAGACAGCTTCGCCAGGTTCGCGATCTTCAGTCTTCTCTCCGTGCTGAACGGGATTTTCTTGCGGGGGTGATCGGATCCGGGGAAGGATATTCGGGAGGGGTGAAAAACATCATCCGCGCTGAAAATCTGAGAAACAAGGTTGGCGGAGTGCTCGCTGATCTTGTTTCTGCAGATGAACCATATATACGGGCGGTTGAAGCCGCCCTCCTGGACCGGCTCCAGAGTGTGATTGTCGATACTGCCGAAACGGCTCTTGAAGGTATCAGGTACCTTTCCGGAACTTCAGGCGGGAGAGCCTCTTTCCTCTCTATCGAAAGCGCCGGGACTGAATCCGAATTACAGCTTCCCTCCGGGGAAGGATTAGTGGGGCCGGCGGAGCGCTATGTTCGAGTGGACGAACGGTTCCGACCAATCATTCGGCGCCTGCTCTGCGGAGTGTATATCGTAGATACACTGGATACAGCCTTTCGGATGCATACGGCCAACCCTGAGGCAAGATTCGTAACTCTGAACGGCGAGATGGTTGGAGCGCAGGGAGATTTTCACGGGGGAAGCATCAATAATGACGGGCAGAACACCCTCGGGCGGATCGAGAAGCTGGAAAAACTCACCTCTGCACTGGAACAGGTATCCTGCGAGGCGGAGGATTTCGAGGAAAAAAGAACCGCACTGGAATCGGACAGAGCGAATCTGCGCGATTCTCTGAAAGGCCGCGAAAAAGACCTGAATGAAGTACAAAAGGAACTGGCGGAGATTATTGCGGATGAATCACGGGCAGCGGCAAAAAAAGAAGCTTTGACCGAAACTCTCGCAGCACTTCGTAAAGAAATGACGCTTATACAAAATACACTCGAAGAATGTGAGATTGACCGGGAGTCTCTTGACCGGAAAACGGAACAGTTAAAAGAGCTGTATAGAGAGGCCGGTGAACGGGTCGGGAGTACATCCAAAGAAATTGCCTCTCTTGGGGATGAACTGGAATTTCGCCGTTCTGAAGTCAACAAATTCGATATAGAGCGTGCAGCCCTCACGGAAAAAAAGGCCGCTCTTTCCCGTGAGATAAAAACAATCGGCGAACGGCGTGAAATTCTTGCTCAGGCCGGTTGCAGCATCCTTCATGAGATTGAAGAGGCCGAAAAAGAATCCCTTCAGGATGGTTCGAAAAAAAGTGAGATTATCGCCGATCTTGAATCTCTCGGTACGGATTTTACCGGTCTGCGCAGCCTTAAGGAGGAAAAGGAGAAGGAATATAACGATTGCCGCGCGCGGAGGAGCGAAGGTGAAAAGCAGCTCCAGAATCTGCGCAGCCAGCAGGCCGATCTGACCAAAAAAGAATCCGCCCTTACCCTTGAACGAGACGAGGCAGCTCTTCAGGTTCGATCACTTATCGACCGCCTCTCCAATGAATACTGTATCACTGCCGGTGATATTTCAGAACCGGAGTATGACCGGGACTACGATCCCGAACAGGAACGTTTGATCCTTGAAGATCTGAAGAGGAAAATTCAGACTATCGGCGATGTAAATATGGCCGCGGAAGCCGATTATAAAGAGGAAAAAAATCGTTTTGATTTCCTTACAAGGGAGCGTGATGACCTGGTCAATGCCCGTCAGTCATTGCATGAAACTATCCAGAAAATCAACCATATCGCCCGCGAGCGGTTCAAGGAAACCTTTGAGCGCATCCGCATAAATTTCGTACAAACCTTTGCCGATTTCTTTGAAGGCGGGTTTTGCGATCTGGCCATCGATGAGAACGAAGACCCTCTCGAAGCAGATATTCTCATTACAGCCCGTCCCCCGGGAAAGAATGTCCGCTCCATCAGTCTGCTTTCAAGCGGCGAACGCGCGCTTACCGCTATCAGTCTTCTCTTTGCCATCTACCTGGTCAAACCCAGCCCTTTCTGCATCCTTGACGAGGTTGACGCCCCGCTGGATGACGCCAATATCGACCGGTTCCTCCGAGTCATACGGGAGTTCTCCAGCAAAACCCAGTTCATCATGGTCACCCACAACAAAAAGACCATGGCCGCCGCCGACAACCTTTATGGCATCACAATGGAGGAACCGGGACTCTCAAGTCTGGTCAGCGTCCGGCTTTCGCAGACGGATGGCGGGGAAAAGGTGAAGCAGGGTAAAAGAGAACTTCAGGAAGAGATGCAAAAACCGCTGTAAGGTTCTTCTTGACAATTGTTCTGCTATTTCCTTATATAGAGTGATAATCAGGAAAGGGCAAATCTTTTTCGGAATGATATTTTCATCCAGTGTCGTTTATTTCCATCATCATGTGCAATAATTCGGACCTATGGATTTATAAAATCAGGGAAGGGAAATGGTATGAAAACAGAATTGCGGCTGTCGGAAGATGAGATAGTTGCATTCTGCCGTAAATGGGGCATCCGCGAAATGGCAGTTTTTGGATCTGTGCTGCGTCCTGATTTCGGCTCTGAAAGCGATATTGATTTTCTCATTTCCTTTCATAAGGAGCGAAAACCCCTGTGGCCGCTGATTCTCGATATGCAGGATGAACTTTCTGCGCTTGTAGCCCGCCCGGTAGATGTGATTGACCGCAGAAACCTTGAAAAAAGTGAAAATTATATCAAAAGGAAACATATTCTCCAGAGCGCACAGGTGATCTATGTGGAAGGATGAAGGATATCTGCTCGATATACTCAACGAGGCGAGGAAGCTCGTTCTGCGTTTTAAAGGGATTACTCGCGATGGATTCTCCCTTGACGAAGAGCGTCAGTATGTAGCGTTTTGGTCAATATCGATTATGGGTGAAGCGGCGGGAAAGATTTCTCCCGAGTTTCGAACAAATCATCCTGAACTCCCCTGGCGGGAGATGATCGGAATTCGCAATGTGCTTGTACACAATTATGCTCGCATTGACTTGGACATTGTGTGGGGAGTCATTACCATCTCGGCGTCCCAACTTATTAATGTAATTGAACCTTTACTGCCTGGCGAAGAAGAATCTTGACCACATAAATACTCAATTTTTCATCTTTTTACATTCGTTCATTTTATCCATCTGAATTTCAGACACTTTTCATTTCACATATTCCGTGAACTTCCTCTCCTGTTTCATTATTATACTATCAACGGATAAATTTGTTTTTCTTACTCAAATTGGATTGTCTCTATTATGAGTCCGAAAACCGCCACATTCTCCCGCACCGACATAAACACCGGTCTCAGGGGATTCTTTTACTGGATCGTGTTTATGGGCGGCTACTGGCAGACCGCACTGGCCAGTTCGCCCATATTTGTAGGGTACGTGCTTGCTCTGGGCGCTTCCGATTCTGCCCCCTCCGATTTTATCAGCCTGCTCTACCTTATGGGGCTGCTTCAGTTGGTCAGCCATCTTTTCACTAACCGGATTCGCAACAAGAAACTGCTTGTCATCGTATCGGGAATAATGGAGCCGGGTACGCTCATACTCCTGATCATATTGCCATTCTTCGTTTCAAAACACGAGATGATCATCCTTATCCCGTTCATTATCATGTTATCCGCGGGGTTTGCCCATCTTGCCAATCCTCTCCTCAATGCCTGGTACGGGTCGCTTATCCCGGACAGCATACGGGCTTCCTATATCGGCAGAAGGATCATGATCTCCCAGCTCACCGCCATCATTGCCATGTTCGCCGCGGGTCAAATTGTGGACATGTTCAAAGGACTTACAGGGTTTTATATTACTTTCGCTTTGGGAATCATCCTTGCAGTCATCGCTTACCTGAGTCTTAGCCCTGTGCGGTATACCCCCCAGATTTCAAGCCGTCAAATCAAGTTTGGCGATATTTTCCGCATTCCGAAAGAAAACAGCCAGTTCTCAATCCTCTGCCTTTTTTACGGGGTCTGGAGCATCGGGTTCTACATCGCTCTCCCCAATTTAAATGTGCTGATGATACGGCATCTCCACCTTTCCTATTCCATGGTAGCGCTTTATACCAACTGCCAGCTTGTCATGATGCTTGTGGGATATTTTTTCTGGCCGCGGTATATACAAAAGTTCGGACCGAAACCGGTGTTGAAACTCATTCTCATCCCGCTTTCTCTTGTTCCCCTGGTCTGGTTTCTCGCCGAACCTTCCAATCACTATATTCTCGCTCCGGCAATGATGCTGTACGGGTTTACTACATCAGGGACTATAGTCAGTTCCAACACTCATCTATTCACCATTCTTCCCAAGGATGAACGATCACCGGCCTATATGGTTTTCTGGTTGGTTACCGTTTTTCTCTCGATGGCGCTCGGGCCGAAACTCGGCTCGATCATTATCAGCCTGTCTCAGGGGCTTAATCTGACATGGGGCTTTGTGACAGTAATGAATGTGAAACTGGCTCTCCTTGTCGTGAGCGTGTCTTTCCTCGCTTCTTTTTTCATCCTTTTGAAGATCAAAGAAAAGGAACATGTCCCTTCCAGGGTGCTTGTGGACGAAATATTCCGCCGGAACCCGGTATCGCTGGCTTACAATATGTTCGTTCTTGAGCGCTCCGGCAGCGAAGATACCCGCGCCGATGCCCTGGAAAAACTGGGAAAAACGCGGGGAGCTGTTGCGTTCGATACCATCGCCGACGCTCTTGAAGATATCAGCCCGGTAGTGCGCCGTCAGGCCGCGGCAAGTATCGGAGAAACCCGTCTCCCCGAAGCGGTAGCCCCTCTCGCCGGCATCATCCGCGATCCGGAATCCGACATCAAGAGCGAGGCGGTTTCATCCCTTGGAATGATAGATACGCCCGAATCCCGTCAGGAAATATTTACAGCGCTTATCAACAATGACCCGTCAGTACGGGCTGCCGCTGTCCGGGCTCTTGGAAGATTTAACAATGATGATGTGGAAGAGAAACTACTCGAACTTGTCCTGACTGAACGCGATCCGGTAGTATTTACATCGCTCGCGGACACGATAGCAGACCGTAAGGATTTACGGGCTGTTGAGGCTCTTCTCAGAGGAAGGGAATTTTTCCAATCCCCGAAAATCCGTAAACAGATTCTCCATTCTCTCGCCTGTATGTTTGGAGCGGGAGATGAATATTACTCGCTCATTTCATCCACTCGGGAAAAAGCCGCAATCAAGACCGGTGAATACCTTGACGGGCTGCTGGTTCAAATTGTCAAGAACGGCGGTGATATGCCGCAGGATATCGTGCAATGTGTCGGCGATCTGGCAGAAGCTTTCAACGAGAACGATACATCTGTATTCCTTGAATGCGCAGAGCGGCTGGCAATTCTTTCCGAATCTCTGGAAGTTGACGACGAAAACCTTAAAGCAGTGGCTTTCACCATGCACTCCCTTGTAAATATCAAGCGTGAAGGAAAAACCCCCAACCTGCCCGGAAAGGCTTTTATTGCTGTCTGCGCGGGGATGATTGTCAGGAACGGGATGAAAAAAAAACCATTGATTGATCCTGTTGATTTTTCCTGATTGATAAAAAAGCATTTGAACTGTGTTCCGGGGTTCTGTTTGAACGTGCCGAAACTATCATACCCTTTCGAAAGTGGAGGTTCCTGTGTCCGTATTTACTAAATTCATAATGGGCGTGGCGCTGCTGATTTTTCTCGCCGGAAGCGGAGAAGCGCAGTATGATGTAAGCAAGGTCAAATCCGAAAACGCTCCGGCTCTTTCGCCCAATACCACCGAGGAAATGCAGCATCCCGAATTCTGGATATCCAACCTTAAAGGGAATCCCGACCGGGTGATCCTTACCCCGGAGCAGATCGCCGGGTTGAACAGGAAAAACAGCACGAAACCATATGAGTTCAAGGACATCGACGGGAAATCATACACCCTGAGGACAAATACTCTGGTCGAGGACCCGCTCGCTATCCGTTCATTTTCGGGAGATAGTCTCAGAGTCCTGGTGAAGAATTTTCAAAAAGCCCTCGAAAATGGCACTT
>JBAYHX010000015.1:0-18939 GCA_041665965.1 Candidatus Latescibacterota bacterium | reverse complement strand
TGGAGATAACTCTGGGCTGCACTTTGTGACGGTTCCCCAGGACGGACAAAAAACCTTCGACATCACGGGGAGTGATTTTGCCCTCGGCGGCAGGCACAGTCAAAAGCTTGCACCCGGTAAATTTTTCAGGGGCGCCGCATTCGTCAACATTGATATGTGCGGATTCGGGACAGATAACAGCATCGAACGGCCGGGTAACCGCGCCGAGACTCAGCACATTCGCGGCGGTTCCTCCCCAGACAGGGAAGACATCGATATGCTCGCCGAAATGTTCCCGGAATTTCTTATTCGCTTCATGGGTATATTCGTCGTCGCCATATGAGAGAGTATGTCCTGAATTTGCGGAAATGATTGCTTTCATGATATCCGGATGGATACCCGCACAGTTGTCGCTGGCAAAATTCTTTGTGATGGTCATCTGTATTCCCCTGAAATTTTATTTGTTCCCAAAGCATACACATAGTATTGAGACTATTCACACGGCCGCTAAGTTCCATTGTAAATATACTCTTTCGCACCGGCCAAAAGAATAAGAATAATAATTTAAAACTCACCCCCCTGATCCCCCTCTCTTGAAAATAGAGGGGGGAAAACCAGTGACATATTCGAGAAAGAATAAATTTTTTCAGGGAGAGGGGCAAAAGGATGAATTAAAAAAAGCCGGAACATTCGATCGCATTCCGGCTTTTTTATTATTATCGTGCTTTTATCTTAAAGAAATTTGCCGACATAGGCGATCATTTCCTTCGCGGCGTTGTTGAATTCCGCTTCGGTTTCGAGGAGCGTGGGAATCTCGCTGAATTCCTCCACATCGAATCCGTTCTCGTCATAGGCGCGGCGGAAGTAAGTCACCTGATTCAGTTTCTCGAGGGAACATTCGGAAGTCGGTTTATCCCAGCCGGAGACAATTTCCCTATCCTTGTATAAAACCATATAATCCCCCAAAACTGTGGGAGGAATGGTGTAGATGATCGGCCCGCCGGCAAACATGTCGATATGGGGATAGTACCATTTCCCCTGCATGTCACGGTGCAGACGGTGCGAGCAGTCGAGAACCTTGATGGGGTAATTCCGCTCCCTGATGAGCCGGGCGCTCTTTTTCACCACCGATTCGGAAGCGCAGCGCAGTTCCAGAGGACTGATGTCCAGATTGTCCTTTTCTATCACGCCGCGAAGGAGTTTCGAGTCATCGAACCTTCCCGACATGTGGGTGCAGACCGCCCGCCAGCCGAAACGCGGGGTCTTGTTCTCCGCAACGTGAATCTTACGGCCTTCATCAACCATACGTGCGACGGTTATAATCTGCGGAACGGTATAGACAAGGGTCGCGTTTGTGGAAATCCCCCGTGATGCCAGGTAGCGGATGACAGCCATTCCCTGAGTCGAGCCGGGAATTTTGATCATGACATTCGGCGAAAGCGAAGCCAGATGCTCCGCCATCTCTTTCATGCCGGATTCGTTCCTGATAAGGCCAGGTTCTACCTGCCCGGAAATGTGCCCCAGTTTCCCATTGGTTTTTTCGAACAGAGGGAGAAATTTCTCCGCCCCGCGTTTCACCACCTCAAAGTAAACCTCCAGGAACAGGCCGTAGACCGATTTCCCCTTATAGGCTTTGCGTTTTTCGGCAATTACTATGTCCCACTCGGCTTTCCGTGCTTTCAGCACGTTCCAGGAAAGCGGCGGATTGGTGGTGCAGCCCTCGAATAACCAGTTCTCTGACGGAGCGTCGAAAAACATTGTATCCACTTCGCTTCTGAACCAGGCTTTATCGCTTTCCGCCACCATACCCGATGCGGTATACTCATCCTTAAAATTCGGCCAGACCAGCGGGGAGGAATCCCACCATATTTCTGTCTCCGGGTTTAATGCTTTCAACCTTCTCCACGGGTTTTCCATCATGTTTCCTTTCTGTATTGTGAGTGTCATTCATCTCATTGTTCCATGAAAAAATATAGTATATCCGGGAATGATTTGCAAGGAAGAGCGGAACGAATAAAAGTATCATCCTGCACCTTCATTCTCTTCTTGATAGTTTCCCGGCTGTCATTATATTACGGCTGACTATGGTATGTCAGAATCGACCCATACCCCCGGAAAGGTTAAAAAGCCATGAAATGTACATTCCCCGGTTTATTTTTCTTTTTGCTGCTTATGCCCGTTCTTCCCTCCCTGCAGGCCGAAGTGCCGCTGAATCTGATCGCCGAGCCAACCGAGAAAGTATATAAGGATGTGGACGGCGTAAAACTCAAACTCTTCATGTTCGCGCCGGCGCACCACAAAGAAGGGAATCGCACCCCTGCGGTTGTCTGCATCCACGGCGGAGGATGGTCCGGAGGCAGTCCGGAACTCGTTTTCCCCTATGCCCGCTATTTTGCATCACGGGGAATGGTCGCCTTCTGCATTTCCTACCGCCTGACAAACCTTACGGGAGTGACGCCGGGGGACTGCATCGAGGACTGCAAATCGGCTTTCCGTTTCATCAGAAAAAATGCCGGCATTCTCGGAGTGGACACCGATCGAATCGCCATACTTGGAGGTTCTGCGGGCGGACATCTGGCTGCATGTCTCGGAGTGATGGAGGGTATTTTTGAGGCTCCCGGCGAGGAGTTGAGCATCAGCTCGATGGCTAACGCAATGATCATCTACAATCCCGTAATGGATCTAACCAGCGACAATCTCCTGAGGCTTCTACCCGAAAACCGTCCGCTGAAAGGATTCCCCGGTCTCACCCGTGAGGAAATCGCTAAAAAGCTTTCCCCAATTTTTTATGTCAAACCAGGACAGCCGCCTGCCATGCTCATGCACGGTATTGACGACACGACTGTCGCGCCGAGCCAGGGAAAACGATTCGCCGAAGCCATGCAGAAAGCGGGGAATCGCTGCGACCTTCATATGCTTCCCAAAACAAAGCATGCCTTCATGTATGTAAACGGAAGCGGCGCCGATGAACAAGTACTGACCGCAATCCTTACCGCTGACGAATTTCTTGTCTCGCTCGGATATCTCAAGGGGAAGCCGACTCTGGTCAAACGAAAATAAACCGGGACATTTTCAGAACTCGAAACTAAAAAAGTTTTGGAAAGGAATTCATGAAAAGACGTTCTTTTTTTACTTATACTGCCGGGGTGGCGGCTATCTCCGGAATGGGGATGCCTTCCGTGAAAAACGCGGAATCGGCGCCAGTATCCAAATCCGCTGACAGTACCGTAAAAATCGGCGGAATGACTCTCAAGCAGATTCGGGATCAGTACCGGTATGATCTTTTTACCGATTTTCTCCCTTTTATGGAAAAATATGTCATCGATCATGATCTGGGCGGATTCATGTGCTCGGTCGACCGTGACGGCAAACAGCTGTCTTCCGACAAATCAGCCTGGTATGAGGGAAGAGGAATATGGACCTATTCCTATCTTTACAACAAGGTTGATCCCAATCCAAAATACCTTGAAGCTGCCCGGAAATCGGTCGAGTTCATCATGAAAAACAAGCCTTCCGGGGATAATCCCTGGCCGCGCGGTTTTAAAAAAGACGGGACACCCCTTCCCGGGAAGCCGGATATCTACGGGGATCTTTTTATTGCGAACGGCCTTCAGGAATTCGCCAAGGCCAAAGGAAACGAAAAGTACCGGGACATGGCGAAAGAAATCCTCCTCCGGAGGATGGCTGATTATGACAATCCCGATTACGAATACAGCCTAACCTATGCTGTACCGCAGGGAACGCCGCCCCCGCTTGAAGCTCCCAGCGTTCTCGGCCACTGGATGGTGATACTCAACCTGACTACCCAGATGCTCGAAACGAAACCGGACAGCCAGGTGGAAGCTCTGGCAGACCGTGCAGTCGATGCGATCATGAATAAGCATTTCAACCCTGATTTCTCCCTTCAGAACGAAGTCCTCAATCACGATATGAGCCGTAATGCCGATTACGCCCGGTTTTCCTACACCGGCCATGCCATCGAAACATACTGGATGGTGTTCCACGAGGCATTGCGAAAAAAAGACACCGCCCTGTACACCCTTGCCGCCGAACGGTTCAGGCGTCATGTGGAAGTTTCATGGGACGATGTTTACGGAGGCGCTTTCCGTGCGCTGTACGATGTGGACAAGAATATCTGGGCGCTGGACAAGGTGACCTGGCTTCAGGAGGAAATTCTTATCGGAACCCTGTTTATGATCGAACACACCGGCTCGCAGTGGGCAAAAGACTGGTTCGGAAAAACCTATGCGTACGCCCTTGAAAAGCTGGCTCTCAAACAACACAGATTCCCACTCTGGGTGTCAGCCGGAGACCGTAAGGTGACGTTTGAGCCTCATGCCAGCCGATGCGAGCATTTTCACCACCCGCGCCATCTTATGCAGAATATTCTGGCTCTGGACCGCATGATCGAAAGAGGCGGAAAAAATTCGGGAGTTTTCGGATAAGATGATATCCCTTCCCTTTTGAGGAGAAAGGGATTTTGGGCTTCTCAACAGAATCTTCCGGTTGTTTCAGGAAATGGCGAGAACGAGGAAGCTTTCACGATAAAGGAGTCACCGATGAAACGACGTTCCTTTCTTGGCGCATCGACACTAGCGGCAATGGGTGGGGGCATCGGCGCAATGAATGCTCATGACGCACATTCCCTCCAGAATTCCGGCTCTGTCACAGACAACGGCAAACTCGCCGGATATTCTCTTGAAGAGCTCCTTAACCTCTACCATGCCGACCTTTTCGATGATTTCCTCCCATTCCATGATAAATATGTGATCGATCACGACTACGGCGGCTACATGCTCAATGTCGACCGTGACGGCGCCCGGATCAGCGAGACGAAAACTGCAACCTATCTCGGGCGCGGAATATGGACATATTCGTTCCTCTATAACAATGTAGACAGGAATCCCAAACATCTTGAAGAACTGAAAAGAACGGTGGCGTTCACGCTCAAGAACAAGCCGGAAGGCTCCGCGCTCTGGCCGGATGAGTTCTCCCGTGACGGCAAACCCACGAAAGGACCGACCAACCGTGTATACGGCGACCTGTTCATCGCCAACGGACTTTCCGAGTTCGCAAAGGCTGCCGGGGATGACAGGTATTGGAACATTTCAAAAGAACTGCTGATGAAATGCATGAAAATCTACGACAGTCCGGATTATCCCCCCGCGGGAACCGATTTTTTCACCGGGGTCGAGGGAATCAGCGTTCCCGGACCGCGAATTCAGGGACACTGGATGTGCCTCCTCGATCAGGCGACTTCGATGCTCGAGTACAAATCCGATCCCGACGTCCTTGAAATCGCCGACCTCTCGATCGATGCCATTCTGAATCATCATTACAATCCCGAATACCGTCTGAACGACGAAGTTGTCAACCACGATCTCTCGCGTGTGGATAATAAACTGGCGCACTATGTCGATTTCGGCCATAATACCGAAACGGCCTGGATGATCATGTATGAAGCCGACCGCCGCAGGAACAAAAAGCTTTTCGACACCGCCGCCGGGCGTCTGCGACATTTCTACGATGTGGCCTGGGATGATGTGTACGGAGGGCTTTTCCATACGCTGAAAAATGTGGATGACAATGTTTGGGAAACATTCAAGGCGCAGTACCTTCAGGCGGAAATGCTTGTCGGGCTTCTCTTTGTCATCGAACACACCGGGGCACAGTGGGCGAAGGATTATTTTTCGCAGCTCTATCCGTATGTCCGGGCAAAATTTCCGCTCAAACAGTACGGTTTCCCGCTCTGGATCGATTACGCCGACCGCCGGGTGACATTCGAACGTCATGCAAACCGCGCGGAGAACTTCCATCACCCGCGCCATCTCATGCGGAACCTTCTGTCGATTGAACGGATGATAAAAAGGAGAGGAAAGGTTTCGGGGATAGGGTAAGTAATTTATTGTCTTACTTTATAGTCCACTCATCCCATAGTGAAGGTATAAGACTGTATGACAATGAAAAAATAAAAGTGTGAATGCAACTCGTGACATTTTGTCACGAATTGAACGAGGAATAAGGCTTATAAAGGCTATCACATGTTTTTCTTTTGAATGAATTACCCCGGAGTGAACTCCGAGGTATCAAAATCAACCCCCTTTCTCTCTCTCCCTTTCCCCCGGAGGGGGCAAGGGAAGTATGATACACCGAATTTCGTCTTGCCCCCTTTGGGGGAAGGATGTCCGAAGGACAAGTAGGGGGCTGCTTTATCAAGCTCCTACACTTTTCCCATATTTTAAATCGGAGAAAAAGCCATGAAGCGAAGAGCATTTTTAGGAACGACAATTGGAACCGGCGCAGTCGCTGCCGGACTTGCGGAAGGTCAAGTTAATGCGACACCATTGTCGCGTAAAGCCACAGGGCAGGATAACAAACTTGCGGGAAAAACGCTCGCGGAACTCCGTGAGGAGCACCGGTACTGGCTGTTCGACGATTTCCTCCCGTTCATGGACAAGTATGTGATCGACCACGATCTCGGCGGATTCATGACCACGGTCGACCGTGACGGCGCCCGAATCGATTCGAACAAGCGGACATGGTTCGAGGGACGGGGCATCTGGGTGTATTCCTACCTCTACAACAAGATCAAACAGGACCCGAAATATCTCGAAGCGGCGCAGAAATCCGCGGATTTCATCATGAAACAGAATCCTCTGGGGAAAGAACTGATGCCGGTCGGGTTCACCAGAGAGGGCAAGCCGCTCGAAAATACCCCCGATCCTATTTTTTATGGCGACGTTTTTGTCGCCAATGGCTTTCAGGAGCTCTCCAAAATCAAGGGTCATGAAAAGTATTGGGACATGGCCAAACAGATTCTCCTGAAATGCGTCGATATCTACGACAACCGCCCGGGTTACGGCGATCTTCCTCCCAAACCGGGATTCGATGCAAAAGTCCGGAGCGAAGTGAAAACACCTGCGGAAAATCAACCCGGAGTCGAACGTCCGAGAGTTATGGGGCATTGGATGGTTCTCCTCAACTGCGCGCAACAGATGCTTGAAACCCGCACCGACCCCGAAGTGGAAATAATTGCGAAGAGATCAGTCGAAGCCATCGTGGATTATCATTACAACCCCGAATACGGGCTTATCAACGAATATGTGAATCACGATCTCTCGCGCATCAAAACCGACAACTATGGCCAGGCCTGCATCGGCCACGGCCCCGAGACCCTCTGGATGGTGCTCTACGAAGCGGTGCGGACAAAAGACAAGGCACTTTTCGACCGTACGGCCGGATACCTGCAGCGTTCCGCGGATGTCTTCTGGGACGATGTCTACGGCGGAATGTTCATCGGTATCGACAATGTGGAACAGAACATCTGGCAGGTGAACCCGAAAGCGGAATGGGTTCAGGTGGAATTTCTCATCGGGATGCTTTGTGTCATCGAGCACACCGGAGCACAGTGGGCGAAAGACTGGTACGGAAAGCTTCATGCCTATGTGATGGAAAAACTGCCGCTCAAACAGTACGGTTTTCCACTCTGGATATGCTATGCCGACCGCAAGGTTACATTCGAGAAACATTACAACCGCTGCGAGCATTTCCACCATCCGCGCTATCTTATGCAGAACATGCTTGCCCTTGACCGCATCATCAAACGGGGCGGAAAGACATCCGGGATATTTGGCGCATAGCAAAACTAATTTCACGATTTCATAAAGATGGGGCGCACGATGGAGACACGACGTTCATTTATGGGAAAAGCCGCGCTGGCAGGGATCGCCGGCATCCTTGCTTCGGGAAAAGCTCCCGTATTCGCTCAGACACTGAACACGATGAGAATAGGGCAGGTCGGCCTTGGCTCCCACAGTTTCCTGCTCGGGCTTATCAATCCCCCAAAGGATACCCTGAGGAAGGTAAAGATCGTCTGCACGGGCGTATGGGATGATTATCCCGGTGTCGCCGAGACGATGGGCAAACGAAGCTACGGCAAACCCTACAGCGATCTTGAGCGGCTCATAAAAGATTCAGACGGCATTCATATCGAACACGGGGATTTCCGCAGGGTGCTGGAATTTGCCCGTCCCGCGCTCGAAGCCGGGAAGCCGGTATTCATCAACCGTCCGTTTACCGCCACCATCGCGGATGCCGAAGAAGCAGTCCGTCTGGCAAAAACCCACGATGCCCCGCTCATGAGCGCCTCGACAGCGGAATTTCAGCCGGAGATAACGGAAATCCAGAAATTCGCGCAGGAGAAAGGGCCGGTTCGCGCATACGAGGCCTACCTGCCGGAGCAGATTTTCAGCTGGATGTTCCCCCATGTGATCAATTCTTCCCATGCGGCGTTCGGCGGCGGGATAGAGTCGGCGTATTTCACCGGAACATACAATCAGGACATGGGAAAATGGGTGGATGAGAAACGGCCGCTCGGGGCTTCGCTTTGCGTGCTGACATGGAAATCCCGCAACGGTCAGCCGCCCATGATCGGCATGAACCAGATCGGCGATTACCCGGCTCTTCAAATCCATTTCAACGTTTTTGCTGCGGGCGAAAACCGGATGTTTACTGCCGGGCAGAACCGGTATTCCTTCATGCACAAAGCCATTTACGAACTCTATGCGGAGCGGAAAATTCCGCGGCCGTACGAGGCGCTTCTGGAAGAGCACCGTGCGCTGGTCGCAACCAACGTTTCCCGTCTGACCGGAAGGGCGGTGAATCTGGATTCCCTCGGCGGGGATGACACGGTTCCCTATTCGGAGGAAATCCGAAGATGGCTGGTAAGAAAGTGCCTCGGGACGAAAAGCTGAGAGGGTATTTTTCATCCGTTGAACATACCCGGCGGGATCGCTTTTTTATTGTCAGAATATCAGAAAAACCCGCCCCCGAAAAATACGTGTCCAAGCTCTATAATTATCCTCAAAAACAGATTTAACCATTTTAGAATCTCAAACTTTCCCTTCCTTCGGTTCGAAAATAATTGTATACTGTCTCATCGAACGATTCGGCACTGTCATACAAATTCAATTTTTCTTAAAATGATGGGGAACAAGACAATGGAAACACGGCGTTCGTTCATGGGTAAGGCCGCGCTGGCAGGTATTGCAGGAATTGTGGCGTCAAAGACCGCTCCGGCATTTGCTCAGAATATGGGAAAGATAAAGATAGGGCAGCTCGGAATCGGGTCGCACAATTATGTGGGGAGATTCACGAATCCCCCGGCAGACATGAAAGACAAGGTACGCTGCTATCCGTATGCAATCTGGGATGATGCCCCCGGTGTTGCGGAAAAGATGAAAGGCCTTCAGAAATTCGAGAAGGTCATGAATGATCCGGTGCAGCTTGCGAAAGAATCGGATGTAATCCATATCGAACATGCGGATTACCGTAAATCGCTCGAACTTGCCCGTCCGGCTCTGGAGATGGGCAAACCGGTATTCATTAACCGTCCTTTCGCCGGAACAATCGCCGATGCCGAAGAACTTGTCCGTCTGGCAAAAGCATACAATGCCCCGCTCATGAGCGCATCCACGCTCGAATTCAATCCTGTTGTGGTGGAAATGCAGAAATTCGCCAAAGAGAACGGGTCCATACGGACGTATGAGGCCTACTGCGGAGAGCAGCATTTCACCTGGATGTTTCCCCATGTATTCAATTTTGCCCATGCGGCGTTCGGCGGCGGGATCGAGTCGGCGTATTTCACCGGAACCTACAATTTGGACCTCGGGAAATGGATCGATGAGAACAAGCCTTTCGGCGCCTCGCTCGCGATCCTGACTTGGAAATCCCGCGACGGCCAGCCGGGCATGATAGGGATGAACCATATCGGGAACTATCCTGGAGATTTTCACATCAACGCTTTCGGCGTAAAACAGAACAAAATGTTCGTTGCACAGGATGTCATGAAATACATATTCCCCGCTCTGAATGCATTCTATACCGACCGGATAATTCCAAGGCCTTATGAGGCGATCCTGGAGGAACACCGTGCGCTGGCGGCGACAAATGTGTCGCGTCTATCCGGTAAGACAGTTAAACTTGAATCTCTCGGCGGCGACGATGCGGTACCTTATTCGGATGACATCCGCTGGTGGGTTGTAAGGAACTTTCTGAAAGCCAGAAACTGAAAAATAACACTTTACAAAAATACTTGTACTTATTTACATGTAATTTCATTTCAAAAAAGGGAGACACGATGGAAACACGCCGTTCGTTCATGGGTAAGGCAGCGTTGGCGGGTATCGCCGGAATTCTGGCGTCAAAGACTGCTCCGGCGTTTGCGCAGAACATGGGAATGCTTAAAATCGGGCATCTGGGTTTGGGTTCGCACGGCTTTTCCGGATCGTTCAAAAATCCGCCCGCAGATATGAAAGGGAAAGTAAAAGCTTACCCATATGCAATCTGGGACGATTATCCGGGAGTGGCCGTGGCCATGCAGAAGTCGATGGGATTCGAGAAGGTGATAAAAGACCCGGTGCAGCTTGTGAAGGAATCGGACGTTGTGCATGTCGAGCACGCCGATTACCGCAAGGTGCTGGAACTGGCCCGTCCTGCGCTTGAAGCCGGAAAACCGGTATTCATCAACCGTCCTTTTGCCTATACCATTGCCGATGCGGAAGAGATTGTCCGTCTCGCCAAGGCGTATAATGCCCCTCTTATGAGCGCATCCTCACTCGAATTTCAACCTGAAGTAGCCGAGATGCAGAAATTCTCCAAAGAGAAAGGGCCGATCCGGGCATACGAGGCTTATTGCCCGGAGCAGCATTTCACCTGGATGTTTCCCCATGTAATCAACTATGCCCATGCGGCGTTCGGCGGCGGGATAGAATCCGCTTATTTCACCGGAACATACAACATGGACCTGGGCAAGTGGATCGATGAAGGCAAGCCGTTCGGTACATCGCTCTGTGTCCTGACATGGAAATCACGTGACGGCCAGCCGCCGATGATCGGCATGAATTCTATCGGAAATTATCCCGGTACTTTCCACATCAACGCCTATGGGGTGAGCGAGAATAAGACCTTTACCGCAGGGGATAAAATCTTCGATTATATGTTCAAAGCCCTCAATGCTTTTTACAGCGACAGGGTGATCCCTCGTCCGTATGATGCAATTCTCGAGGAACACCGCGCGCTTGCAGCCACCGATATTTCCCGTACATCCGGCAGAGCGGTGAGCCTGGACTCCCTTGGCGGCAGCGATAAGATTCCCTATTCGGAAGATATCCGCTGGTATTTGATAAGGAGTACACTCAAGACAAAGAGCTGAGAAATTCAGTTCACAATTTCACGCGGATTATTTTTTTGTTTTTGTCGGCACAACTTTCAGGAACGTTCTTCCCAGAAATTTTCCGGAAGAATCAAAATCGAAGGCGTAGAGAACCACGCCAAGATTCTGACAGGCACGGCAGCCGTCTTTCAGCCAATAGGTGACGGTGAACCGCTGGATTCCTCCCGGAAGCTTGAAACTCTCCGGGAATGTGGTTCTGAACCTTTCCCCCGGCCAGAGATTGGCTTTGGGGTATTTCCTGACTATCTTACGGCAGCGGGGATCTTTGTTAATATCCTGCGGGGGAAGAGACAAGAGATCGTCTACATTGACAAGGGGCGGCTCCCCGTTTACCAGGAAGAATCCCTCGTTTTCGTTTGCCCTGAACGGATAGGTTACGTACGCGACATCCACTCTACCCGTATCCCGGAAATCGCGCATGTATCCGGTATTGTCGATGAGATGCGCAAAGGCGACAGCCTCAGGAGAGGCGCCCGATTTTTGCATGGTTGATACGAAACATTCTCCGAATTTAGGATAGGTGAGTGAATCGCATCCGGCGTGAAACGTTTTAAGAAAGTCCTTGTCAGGATGAAAAATTGCTCCAGGTCCGATCGGGGCAATTTTCTTTTGGGGCTGTTCACCGGCGCTGTCCCCCGCTGCAAAGCATAAACAGACAAAAAGGAGAGCGCCAGAAAACAGTACCGTCATATTCAGGCGGATAAGCATATAAACGGTTCCCTTTCCTTCGAGCGTTCCAGTATTTATCAATGAGGTACCGGAACAGCAACCTCCACTGCAATAATACTTTGGTTTCGTTTCCTTCCAAATGATCTTTCAATAATATAATGCCCCCTGCTTCTTTCTTTCTATTTTCTTTTCCCCCGAAACTCAACCCTCATCCCCTCTCTATTCTCTTTCGGGAAAAAGTCTTTGACATTTCGGATCGTTACCTCTAATTTCTCATAATAATTTCATTGTATATATGATTATAGTTTACTCAATCGTAGTGTTTTGAAAGGAGCGGTTTGTATGCGCGGCATAATCATTCTTTTCTCCATCATTTTTTATACTGTCGTTATTTCTCCTCCTGTCGTATACAGTTCGGATCAGCAGACCCGCATGAAACAGGAAGCAGTCGATTGGATAAACGCCAATTCCCAGGCATATGAAGCAGCCGCGAAAGTCATTCACGGTTATGCCGAGACCTCATTGAGAGAATACAAATCCTCCGAGACTCTGGCCGGATTGCTGGAGAAGGGCGGATTTAAAGTGGAACGCGGGGTTGCCGGAATGCCGACAGCCTTTGTCGCTGTTTATGGCTCCGGACGTCCGGTAGTGGGTATCCTCGCGGAATATGACGCTCTCCCCGGCCTTTCACAGAAACCTTTCTCTGCAATAAAGGAGCCGGTAGTGACAGGCGGAGCAGGCCACGGGTGCGGGCATAACCTTTTCGGGGCCGGAAGCATCGAGGCTGCTCTTGCTCTGAAAACGGTGATGGAGAAAAACAAACTTTCCGGCACGATAAAACTTTTCGGATGTCCGGCGGAAGAGACTCTTATCGGAAAAATATACATGGCGAAAGCCGGGATTTTCGAAGGCCTCGATGTCTGCCTGAACTGGCATCCGAGCGGTGAGAATAAAGTTGACCTTGGAAGCAACCGTGCCATGAACAGTTTCGAGGTTATCTTCCACGGAAAAACCGCCCACGCAGCCGGAGACCCGTGGGACGGACGGAGCGCGCTCGATGCGGTCGAGCTTATGGACACCGGAGTAAATTTTCTCCGCGAACATGTAAAAGAAACGGTCCGTATCCACTACAGTATCATGGACGGGGGGAAAGCCCCGAATATCGTGCCGGACTACGCCCGCGTGTGGTATTTCGTTCGTGACAGCAGCCGTCAGGGCGTCGAGGAAGTATACGCCAGGGTGCTCAAATGCGCTGAGGGAGCGGCGCTCATGACCGGAACAACCATGGAAGTGAAAATGATAACCGGAGGGTATAATTATCTCCCCAACCGAGTAATTTCCGAGGTGGTTTATAAAAATCTGCAGACGTTCGCGCCTCAGTACACCCCCGAAGAGCAGGCATTTGCACGCTCGATTCAGAAAACCCTTGGCATAGAGGAAAAAGGATTAAAAACGAAAGTCGAACCTTTTGAGGAAACGAAAACAGTGTCCGGCGGCTCCACAGACGCCTCCGATGTCAGCTGGCTCGTTCCGATGAACGGCGAAATGGGTATCGCCACAAATCCTGAAGGCGCTCCGGGTCACAGTTGGGCGGTGGCATCGAGCTGCGGTTCATCTGTAGGATTCAAGGGGATGAATGCTGCCGCAAAAGTTCTTGCCGCAAGCGCGCTTGACATTCTTTTCGAGAAGAATATTATCGAGAAAGCCAAAAGTGAATTTGCGGAGAAAACGAAAGAATTCACCTATAAAAACGCTATTCCCGACGGCCAGAAACCTCCGCTGCCGGAGGACAAATAAGGGGTTTGAGCAAGATCACTGCGCCGAAATAAGGAGATGAAAATGGGACGAATTCCACTGAGACTTACGATTTTGAGAATCGTGACATGTATCACGGCGCTCTGCCTGTATACCGGGCTGCCGTGGGCAAAGACTTTCACTGTTTCACCTGACGGCAGTGATGTGAATCCGGGAACAAAGGACAAGCCCTTTGCCACCCTCGAAAGAGCGCGGGATCAGATTCGTCAATCCCGAATCGGCGGCCAGCTTCCCGAAGGCGGCATAACTGTCGAAATCCGCGGCGGTGTATATGAACTTTCAAAGCCATTCGAACTCACAGCGGAGGACAGCGGCACAGAAAAATCCCCGATCATCTACCGGGCATGCAAGGGTGAAACCCCAAGGTTCATTGGCGGAAGAGTGGTGACCGGATGGAAAAAGGCCGCCGATCCTGCGATAATGAACCGTCTCGATGAATCAGCGTGTGCCAATGTCTGGCAGGTCGATCTCAAAGCGTCTGGCATTACCGATCTGGAAGGCATTGGAAAGGCGGAGACCTATCAGTCCGATCCGGGGCTGGAATTGTTCTTTCAGGATAAACCGATGACCCTTTCCCGCTACCCGAACTCGGGTTATATCACCATAACAAGCGCTTTCGATTCCAGCGGAACGGGCAAAACCGGAACAATCACCTCTCCGGACGGCAGGTTTACCGGTGACGATCCCCATCCTGCCCGCTGGGCCGCCGAGAAAGGGATATGGCTTCATGGCTTCTGGGTTTATGACTGGGCCGATCAGCGCATACCCCTCGGCAGCATCGACCCCGCAGCCCGCACACTCAGTTTCGGAAAAACCTGCACTGTGCGAACCGGGCAATGGTTTTATGCGGAAAATGTTTTGCCGGAGCTTGACAGCCCCGGAGAATGGTATCTTGACCGCGACACTTCGATTCTCTATTTCTGGCCTCCGGCTCCGCTGTCGTCCGGTAAAGCTGTCGTCTCTGTCGTTCGCGATCTCTTCCGCCTCGATGATGTTTCCAACGTTTCCTTTCGCGGCCTGGTCATCGAGGACGGCCGTGGCAGCGCGATCGTAGTCAAGGGGGGTAAAAATGTGCGCATTGCCGCCTGCACGATCCGCAACATGGGCAACTGGGCTGTACGGATCAACGGCGGTACCCGTCATGGCGTAACCGGCTGCGACATTTACCAGACCGGTCAGGGCGGGATCCACCTTGAGGGCGGCGACCGCAAAACGCTCACTCCCGCAGGCCATTACGCAGACAATAACTATATCCATCACACCGCCCGCTGGGACCCTGTTTATCAGCAGGCAATTGCTCTCTTCGGCGTCGGCAACAGCGCCACTCACAACCTGATCGCCAATGTGCCTCATGTCGCCATCGGTTTCAGCGGCAATGACCAGACCATCGAGTATAACGAGATCAAAAGCGCGGTTTCCCAGTCGAATGACGCCGGCGCTGTGTATACTTCCCCGCCGGATGAGACATGGTCCATGCGGGGCCACAAAATCCGTTACAACTACCTTCACGACATCCACGGGTTCAAAAACAAGGGATGCTTCGGGGTTTACCTCGATGATTGTTTCTCCTCTGCCGATATCTCCGGCAACATCTTCTACGATGTCGCCACTCCCATTCTCATCGGCGGCGGACGGGACAACATGATGACCAACAATATGTTCATAAACTGCGGCAAGGCGTTCCACATAGACGCCCGTGGACTGGGCTGGGCAAAAGGGGTAGGCTCTTTCGCAACAAAGGAGCTTTTTGACCTGAACTACAAACAGCCGCCGTGGTCGGTCAGGTATCCCGAACTGCTCACCATCCTCGAAGACGAGCCGCTGGCCCCGAAAGGCACTGTCATGGCCCGTAACATCTGCTGGGGAGGCGCGTGGGGCTATACAGAGCCAAAAGCCATGTCCTATGTGAAATTCGAGAACAACCTTACCGACAGCGACCCGCTCTTTGCAGTCAACCCTCCGGCTGATTTCCGTCTGACTTCCAAATCGCCGGCGCTCAAACTGGGCTTCCGCCAAATCCCGTTCGAGAAGATCGGCCTCTACAAAAACGGCGACAGAGCATCCTGGCCGGTTGAGGGAAGATAAAAAGATTTCACGGGCAAAAAATGAAAGACTGTCTGAACCACTGATGCGAGTGATTAAAATGATAAAAGATGATGAAAAGAAAAGAATGCGTTAGTAACATAAAAAAATGTTCTTGGAGAAGAATAGAAAGTCTGTATATTTAGTGTACGAAATCATTTGAAATAATTTCGGGCATTGTATTGTAGGAAAGGCTGATAACCGAAAATGAGTAATGGCAAGCCGTTCCTGCGCTGGGCAGGAAGTAAGAAACAACTTATTCCTAAACTTTTCCCTTTTTGGGGCGAGGGTTTCACGCGATATATCGAACCATTTATGGGTTCAGCAGCTTTATTCTTTTCAATTAAGCCTTCTGTAGCAATTTTGTCTGACATTAATTCTACCCTTGTTGAAACATTCTGTGCGGTAAGGGATCATCCGCGTGCTGTACACAACCGTTTGCTTCGTTTACCATTGGGAAAGGATGCTTACTACCAAATTCGCCAAGAAAATGATTCTCAGATGTCCCCACTTGACCGTGCTGCTCGTTTTTTATACTTGAATAGGTTTTGCTTTAATGGTCTCTACCGGACGAATATGAAAGGAAAGTTCAATGTCCCTTACGCGGCATCAAAAACCGGAAAGCTACCAACACAAGATGATCTATACAAAGCAGCAAAAGTTCTCTCCTGCGCACAAATAAAAGCAAGAGATTTCGAGACAACACTTGATGATGTGCAGGCTGGTGATTTTATCTATATGGACCCCCCTTATGCCGTCAAGAATCGAAGAATATTTCGTCAGTATGGCCCTGACTCTTTTGGAACTGAAGACCTTGCTCGTCTTGCCTCAGCACTTTCGAAAATTAATCAATGCGGAGCAACATTTCTCGTAAGCTATGCCATGTGTAGTGAAGCTTTGGAGGCTTTTCGCGGGTGGCATATTCGGCGAATTCTCACACAACGCAGTGTAGCCGGCTTCTCAAGGCATCGTCATAAGGCCGTCGAGATTCTCGTTTCAAACCGCGAAATGCCTGAGAGGAATTGTTCAATTATTACAAGCGAAGCACGATAAATCAATAGTATATTTTTAACAGGAAAACCCATACGATGATACCAAAACCTTTGGGTCAAGGACCGCGATTATGAATCTTGCTGTTATAAGCGATCTTCATGTTGGATTGGCGGCTAGGTCTAAGGATTTGTGTCCTGAACCACCGACCACTTCAAGAAATCATCGAGCTAAGTATGATAGCAAAACCGACAATTCTTACAGGCAAAAGTTCGTTGAGTTCGTTAAGCGAGAGGTGATCACCGCAGACTACCTTGTTCTTCCCGGGGATATTACTGATAAAGCGGATCCCCGAGAAGTAAGGATCGCCTCCGAATTCGTATTGCAAGCATCCGATGCACTTGGTGTGCCTCATGATAAAATTATTTTTGTTCCCGGAAACCATGATGTTGATTGGTCCGTTTTCGATCCGAATGATGACACCGGTGTGCGATGGGGACAGAGATATGATCCTATAGGTCATTGCAATTTCCATTTCAGACAACGAATAGGACAAGGAGATGGTGACATCCTTTCACCTCCGCATTTTATTGCTTGGGCTTTCGATAATCTTCTTGCTGTTTGTTATAACTCAGCCAGTCACGATTCACCTGTTTCCGAAGATGTTGCGCATCATGGTCTTGCTGATCCAACTCACCTCGATGCGATCTGTGAATATATTAAACATATTGGCCATTCTGATGATCAAGTTCGTCTTTTCCTTGTCCATCATCATCCGCTCGACTTCGCAACCCCCATACCCAGAACACCTGATTTCAGCCTTATGACAAATGCAGAAAGTCTGCTTACTCTACTCCATGAGTATGGCTTTGATCTTCTCATTCATGGACATAGGCATCATCCGCGCTTTGAAACTCACAACACTCAAACATATCCTCATCTCCCTATTTTGTGTTCCGGCAGTTTCTCCGTTGAGATCGATACCCAATGGGCGGGAACGATAGATAATCAGTTTCATTTAGTGACGGTGAGCGGAAGAGGAGGCATTGAGAATCGTATTAATGGAAAAATCACGAGTTGGACTAATAATCACTGCCGCGGATGGATTCCAAGTGAAGAATCAACAAGTGGAATCCACCATGTAATCCCGTTTGGAAGTTATGTAATGCCACGGGAACTTGATGCGCGCCTTGAGCCTTTTATCAGACAGTGGTTAAAGACACACGACCATATACTTTGGAAACAAATCGTTGAAGAATTTCCGGATCTGGAGCACCTTCCTCTCAATAGCGCGCTTGAGGCGTTTAAGAGGATGGCCCAACGGTTTGGTAGGAAGACTATGTACGAAATCCTAAAGGACTTGATATTATATTAATGGAGACTAAGGCCATGGAAAACGAACCGTTACATAAACGAAACCTCTTTGAGGTCGACAATGCCCGGAACTTGTCGATGCATGAGCTTGTTGAGACGTTCATCCCTACCCAGTCATTCTGGCGACTTCTTTCAGCAAAACATCATGTGGTGCTTGGAGCACGAGGTCAAGGTAAGACAGCTTTAGCTAAGATGCTATCACATGATCATCTTGCATTAATGGCTATAACACGAGAAGAGCCTCGAGCCAAGTCGGCTATTCGTAATCAGGAGTTCATTGGAATTTACCTCCCCACGCGATTAGAATGGGTAGGGGGATTGAGGAATAAATCTTGGTTGGTCGATAGAGAACGAGAAGAGTTGTTCCAGTGGCGTCTCAACATAGCTAGTTGTATTGCTTTTACCCCCATTGCGAAAAGTTGCATTTCAACATACATAGAAGGAAAAGCACAGCAGGCTCAAGCTGAAAGAGAACTATCCCATCTCTTGTCAAAAGACTGGATATCTGAGACACGGCTGATATTCAATGACCTTATGCAGTTACGGAGACACTTAGAGGATACCGATTATCGAAAACAAATCCAAATTCTTCGTGAACGGGCGATCGGGCACTTCCCTGATACTGAAAAGCCAGAGGGCATTGCTTTTGGGATTGATCTCTTCACCCCATTGCGCCAAGGAATCAGGCAACTATCACGTCTTCTCTCAATAAATGGAAATTGTAACTGGCTTCTCTGTATTGATGAGGCTGAATTCCTTGAAGAAATTCATCATCGTATCATCAATTCTCACATGCG
>JBAYHX010000014.1:0-19265 GCA_041665965.1 Candidatus Latescibacterota bacterium | reverse complement strand
TTTTAATCCTGAAAATTCCATTTCACGCTGAACCAGGACAATAGTATTTCCATTTTCTATTTTTTCTTTATTCATTTTAACTTGAATGCCATCATCAGTTTTTATCTTGTAAATTGAGAATGTTGTACCAGCAGGGATATAAACATCGAATTTCTTTTTAATAATATTACCAGATACCACTCTACCAATCCATAATTTACTAGGTATTACTTTAGCAAAAGCTTTTATATTTCCACTTAAAAAGATATTTATAACTCGATTATCAGGATCATTACTCATTACATGGATACCTTTTTTTTGGGGCCCTGAAAGTCCATTTGTATCGAACAAAACTGTTATTTTCCCAATTTTCCCAGGAGCGATTTTTTTTTCAGAAAGGACAGCTCTTATACATGAGCAACTCGGCCTTGTTTCGACTGTTAATGGCTGTGATCCTATATTTTCGAATGTAAAAACATATGACAGTTCCATGCCTTCTTTAACATCACCTTTGTCTTTCTCCTTTATATTAAACATGATCTTTGGACCAGTGAAAGGACCAAATAATGAAGATAGTTCCTTGCGATTCTTCCATCTATAAAATCTAGAAAAAATGATAGTATCTCCTCTCCATTCTGACTCGAATTCTTTTCTCGTGAGATACTTACAACTATCCGGCCAATCTTGAAATACTACTCTGTCTTTCATCAACTTCCAAACGATCGCAAAATGATTGCCATCGACAAAAACAATACCGGGGCAATTCATTTTACGAAATTCATTAAATGAAATCTTTAATGGTACAGCCGGAAGTTTTAGTTCATTTGCTGCACGTAGTAATCCAAACATGGTAGTACCTGTTTCAGTATCAAACCATGACAATTCCTGTATCTTATGAATTGACGTATTTAATCCAAATTTATTACATATGCCTTTAAGTGAATTAGGACCACAATTGACATCAAAGTTGGTTGCGTATATTGGTGCTGCAATTATTAACCCTATTAAATCAATCAAAAAAATAATATTTAACATCATTATACCTTATTATTCTTAATATATTATTAATAGCTTATCGTGATTAGACAGCAAGTTGATTTTTATGTTTAAACAAATGTATATTTGTTCATACCATTTTCAGCTCACCCCATAATCCCCTCTCTTACAAGTAATTGAGGGAATAACCAAGATGTGCATAATAAATAATTGGTTATGAAATGCCATAGGGTTTTCCATCGCCCATTTACGGGAGAGGGGGCATGAGGTGAGGGTGTCTTTATATACTCAATTTATTACTCTTGCTTAGTCAACTCGATAAGCGATTATTTTTATAAATAATTTCATCAGCTCACAGCATGAATATATTGTACTAACTTATAGCTTATTTTATTAAATTAATGCATTATGTTAAATAGATATTTTATTTTATTTCAATATATTTATTTATGCGTTTATCGTGTATTCTCATCCCTTTGGGGAATTCAATATTAAACATTTCATTAGTTAATGTAAGATTAAATTTACTATCATTATGAATTTCATAAATACTTGAATTAAATTCAATCCATTGATTTTGAATTTTATCATACGAGTAGCAACGTATAATAATACTTTTTAAAAAAATATCATTACCATAATTACAATAATTATTTTCAATTATTACTTTTTCATTTTTTATGGTTAATTGTTCTATTTTTGTTGGTCTATATAACAACGTTTTATCTAACCATACTTTTACTTTTTCATTAAATATATTTCCTTCGAAAACATTATAGCTTTTTTCTTTTATTATTTCTTCGCCGATATATTGAATATTCCCTCTTAAAAATTTTGCGACGGATTCTCCAAAAATTGTTGTAAAAGATCTTGGATCAAAACCTAGTTGACTTTTGTTATAATAATTATCTATTGATCCTTTAGGTCTAACAACTCCCATTTCATCGCTTACATACTTTAATGTGCTTACTTTTTCTCCATCATAAGATTCTATTACTCTATATATAGGATTTTTATCATTACATTTTTCATCTACATAGTATCTCTTTTCATCAAATCTAAATTCTATTGTTTTATTATAATCTGCTATTAACTCATATGTAGCATTTTTAATATTATTATTATTTATATTTTTCTCTAATTCTTTCTTGTAATTTTGTTGTGTTTTCATAATATAGGTTATTGTACCATATCCTGTTTTAATACTATTATCTCCAATTTCAGCAATAGTTATTATGTCATTCAATTCAAATCCGTATGATTTGACAGAATTCAAAGTAATTAATAATCCTAATGCTATCATTACATAACTATTAATATTATTGTATATACCATTCATTTTAATCTCCTATTAAATTTTAAAGTGATCATACTAAAAAATGAAATTATTAAGGGCAGCCACAATACTTAGCATATACATCTGCACCCCATACTTTTGCGTTACATAGTGATAAAGTGGCTGCTGCCTTTCCATCACAAATAATTGCATTATGTGGCTCATTTGGTCCAGCAAGTTCATCCATAGGATAAATTTCTATATATTCTTGTATTACACCATAATACCCGCAATCGCAATCCCATGCCTCTCGACCATAAAAAGGAGTACAAGAATTACAATAATAATATAAATAGCAATCTCCGCAAAGACACCCACCATTTATATTTGATAATTCTTCTATTCTTATAATTTTTCCGTTTGCTTTAAAAAATTCAGGAGTAATTATATTAATGTATGAAATATACAATAATGAAATAAAAAGCAAAAGTAGAAAGGGTTTACTTTTTTTAATATTCATTTTCTAACCTCCAACGTATTTTAATGTTTATCAATTGCTCTTTTCAAGCAATATTTTTCTTTCAATTGACAATAAAATCATTTTTGCCTCTAAACTCATTTTAACATCAGAAGTGCTAATTATCTCTTTACATAATTGGGATGAATTTTCCATATCTTCCAGAAAAAAATAACACTTTGCTTTCTCAAGCTTAATTTCATTTATAGTTATCTGATTAGTAGATTGATTAGTTATTTTATCCAAAAGTTTTAATGATGCTGTGTAATCTTTAGCTTGATTTAATCCATTTTTTGCGAAACTTATGTAAATTGTTTCAGCAATTGGATTATTATCCATTTTTTCTATATAAGAATCAATGTATTCATTCATCTTTTTTAAAACCGGGGAATTATCATTTTCATTATTTATCAGTTCTGAAATAGATTTACGCATAATTTCAAAAGTGACAAAATCGATCGAACCATTACATTCGATAGTTGATAATAAAACTTCTCCAAAAATATCAAGAGCTTTCATTTTATCGCCAGCTCTCATGTATGCACGTCCGGCTTTGTAGAGAGCCAGACGCGACAAACATTCATCAGGAACTTCTTTTGAAAGACTGAGCATTATTTGTCCGCTCTCATTATAATTTTTCGTATTAAAACGAATATTCCCGAGAAAGAATTTTTTCCAATAGCTATTATTCGAAGATAAATTCAGCAGGCGTTCCGTTTCTGAATAATCTTGTTGAGAATAGACATGATAAATTTCTTTTACTGAATCGAAAGACTGGACTTCATCGGGATTTCCCAAGACTGCGACAATGTTTTTGCCGTCGCCTGCCGAATTTGAAACAGGCTGCGAATCTATCGGCTGCGAAACAGAGGTAGTAAAAGACACAAGATTATGCCATTGATTTTCATCTTCATTGCTGTCTTTCGCCCAAATCAGAGCGCAATCTTTATCGGTATTTCCATCAAAATCGTTTATCTTTACATTCAATCCTATCTGGCGATTTGGTTCAAATGCAGTCCACCCAAGAATATGAATGGGTATAGCAGCCTCAACGATATATCCCTGCTCGTTTTGTTTGAGAACTGCTTTTACTCCCAATTCTTCCCATATATACGGGTATGTTTCCCAGGGCGGGAATAATCCACTCATCTCGACATAAGTCTTACCCGTTTTGTCATCGGCATACACTCTCAACTGGCCATAATTTCCCGCTTGATACCACTGATCGCTGTCGCCATTGAAAGAAATTTCAACGCAGTCATCAAAAAGATTGAAAGCAAAAGGTTCCCTGCCGGACATAAATTTATCATCGGTAACTTTAACAGTCACATACAGATTATAAGAATCATAAAAGCACTGGAATGAACCGGATAGATCTTCCGGGCTTTTTATGATTATTTCTGAATCAGGTTTTTTATTCCACCAATTCGATATCGTATTTGTTACAGGAACCGGCCCAGAGGTTACAAAAGCCCAGTCAGAAAGGTCGCCGTCAACAACGATAGGAGCTGCGCCTTCGAAATACACGGAATTTAAAGTCTCTACAGCCTGAATGGATAAGGGTATAAAAGAGAAAACCGCCGCAAGGAAAATTACTTTTCTCATTTTCATTTCCTTTTTTATTTATTTTCTAAAAATTTTTTCACGTCCCAATCCTCCCTCGCCCATTATGGGAGAGGGCAGGGTGATGGCTATTCTAACATCATCATCCTTTTTGTCTGTGAAAACTTCCCTGCCGATAACTTCATAAAATACATTCCGCTCGCAGCCTGCTGTCCCCTGTCGTTCTTTCCGTTCCATATCAGTGTATGCAACCCCGGAGCCTGAGGCGCATCGACAAGAGTTTTTATCTTCTGCCCGATGGAATTGTATATGACAAGGGATGTTTTCGAATTTTCTTTTAATGAATATTTTATTGTCGTTGTCGGGTTGAACGGATTCGGATAATTTCCGTAGAGCGCATTCTGAAGCGGCAGGCCGGAGGTTAGAACGCGGACGGTCGAATTCCAGACATTTCCATAAGAATCGCGGAGTGTGAGAGGAACGATCATTTCCGCGCCCGCCGGGGCGTCGGTTACGGTGAATTGGAGCAGGATTTTATCCTGGCCGCTTGCGCCTTTCGGGATATTCACCGTTTGAGGAGTGTTCTGTATGGAAAGCCATGAAGGCAGTTTTGTCTGATCGATGGAAACTGCGACAGTGGAAAGATCGGTATTGCTGTGGTTGACCAGGGAAAGCGTTACTGGTGTGATTCCCTCGTCGAGCGCTATTGTGGAACTATCAGCGGCGTTTGAAAAAGAATGCAGCGCGAAAAATGACAGGAGCATGAGACTTAATAATAAGTTTTTCATTTTTCCGACTCTCCTTTCGGAGCGATATTTTTTACTGAATTATTCCATGCTTCTCCCTTGATAAATCGATTATCAGAACTTACGATATAAAAGAAATACATTATTTATTAATATGTCAATACCCAAAAGGTTTATTTTTTCTACTCCAAAAGTTTATTTTTACTAATTCAAAGGTTTATTTTCACTAATCTAAAAGATTAGTTATTCTAATCCGGATAATTCATAAAATATATTTATCATACCGCTGAGGAAGAAAATCCCCTCTGCCTGACGGCATCTCCCCTTGTTAAGGGGATAATTCATTCTTTACTCTTTATACCCCCTTAAAAAGGGGGTAGCCGCGCTGAGCGGCTGGGGGATATTTGTCCTTGAGTATGATAAGGCGGGGAATTTATTAATCAATATCAGAATAGATCAACATCATTTTTAACTCGTGCAGGTCATGAACTCCCAATTTGTCCTTGATATGTCTAACATGCAGTTTGACCGTACTGAGGCTGATATCGAGGTATGAGGCAATTTCTTTGGTTGTTTTCTTTTTTTTAAAAAGCCGGAGAATTTCGGTCTCACGGCTGGATAGCTTTTCTAAACTTGTTTTGTCAGGAGGGGGAGGCGTAGTGATGCTGAATTCATGTATTAATTTTCCTGCAAGACGGGAACAGATATAGAAATCCTTTTGATATACAGACCGTATCGCTTTTACTATCTCTTCCTTTTCGCAGTCTTTTGTTAAAAAACCATATCCGCCAAAATATAAGAAATTATGGAGTGTTGATCTTTTCGTATTTTCCGTAAAAGCGATAGTGCGCACCCTATCTCCATACTTTTTCACGATCTTTTTAAGCATTTCGAAATCAAAATACCCATCCTTATTGAAATCAGAAATAAGGATATCAGGGGTATGGAGGTTCAATGATTCAAGAATCGATTCGTTCATAGCAGGATTTCTGATCAAAACAATATCTTTTTCAGCTTCCAACTGAACTGAAATCCCTTCTCTCAGCATGGGTTGATTTTCGGAAATGAGAACCTTGATTTTCATTTCATCTTTCTCCGCCATATTTGCTATTTTGTATATACTCAGTAAGAAAACATATTATATTCCATTTTGTCAAGGAATATTTATAAATTTGTATAATTTATTTAATTCATTATCGAAAGGAAAATTATGAGGTCCCTTTTTCTTGCGTTATCCGGCCTTGCGGTTTTCACATTTTCCGCTTTCGCGGCGGAAATTCCAATTCCCTATCCGGAGCTGTCCGCTCCGGTAGTCCACAGCGGAAAATTCCACGTTCTTTCCTGCGATAACACCGCTGTTGTGCTGGATGGTTCGAACGGGATGTCCATATATATGATCGGGCAGTCAGCCGGCCTTAACAAAAAACTCGATACATCAAATGCCGTGTTGATGAATGCCGGGCTCCACGCGACCATCCGGAGCAAGGGGCAATCGGTCGAACTCGATCAGACTTTTGACAGCGCCGCAACCCTTCAGATCATCGATCAGGGGCCGGGAAGAGTGGCTGCGCGGGTTTATTTTACCATGATGACGCAGGATGGCGTCCCACACGGCAGCGGGTCACTCGATATCTATGTGTATAACGAGCGCGTGTTTTTGGTTCCCAGCCTTTATCTTGATTATGTAAACAATGGGGATACTATCGTCAGCGCAGGATTGAAAAACGCTGTTCCGGGCAGCAGCGCCGAACTGCTCCTGAGAGGTTCTCAGATCATGCCAAAAGAAAGCATGCGTTTTGAGCCTTTCGGGGATGATGCGAATGGATTCAGCATTCTGATGAATAATTCCGAACGATCCTCGACCAAGATAGGATGGCTGCGCGGAAATTATCCCGGCTGGCTTTACCTGAATGAGATCGATAAAAATCCCGAAACCGACGAGCTTTATGAAAAATGGCCGGCATGGATCACCCAGCGTGGGAATCCGCTCACCTGGAAAATGAGCAAAAACTCCGGCCTGCTTGTTCGTTATGCCGGAACCGGAGTGCAGAAACTTGATTTTCTCTGGCTGAACGGCGATAGTTTGAAAGTTCCCGAGGGCTCATATACCGCGCTCAACGGAATCATGGCAGTGTTCCTCGGCGCAAACTCCGAAAAGGCGGAAGAGCTCTGGAAATTGCATCAGAATTCGATAAAACCGCAGGTTAAAAACGGCGAGTTCAAATATTACAATGAAATTGAAGGAGTGTATGAGGTAGATACCGGGGGAAAAAATTCAGAAGTCGTTTTCGATAATACATCCGGAAATTATGACCTGCCGATTTTTCTCAGGTTCTGGAATCTTCAGGGAAAGAATGCCTGTATGGTAAAAGTGAACGGCGAGAAAGCCACGCTCTCTTTGTTCAATGATGGTGACCTTGTTGAGGACCCGATGGTATCAATGCTCAAGGAAACAACGGGGCCTGCACGGTACGGCGCAATAGCGTTGAAAGTGGGAAGAGGAACAAAAGCCACGGTGGCTCTCTCTCGTAAACCCGGAATCCAGATGGTGTATCAGATGTATTCCGACCTCGAAACCTATGAGGCGTGGACCGATGCCTGTACCGGAAAACCTCTCTTCCGTTTTCATCAAAAACAGGGGGAGTTATATCATGTAACTCTTCCCGGCAAAGAAGACTTTGCGCTGGCAAAACTGCCTCTTTACTGGATAAAGAACGGAGTGAACAACGACACATTCATGAACCAGACCCGTGGATTCTCCATCACAGAAAACGGCCCGGAATCTGTTCAATTCATCTACACCGGAGTGAACCTTCTGGGTTCTGGTCTTTCTGTGTATGAGGTGAATGCAAACTATTTTCCCGGACGAATCGCATTCGATATCCGCGCCGATTTCACTCCGTTGGATGACGGGAAAAGCTGGAGCACGATCGAATACTGCGACCTGTATCCGTTCGACAATGTCTATCGAAGGACTTTCCACTACCGTGATGTGGTTTTTTTGAACAAAGACGGCGTTTTCGACCGCGTGGGAACAGGCGCATGGACAGGCAGATTCAAAACAATTACGGAAAAAGACCGCTCCGGTTACTATTCCACGTACGGTACCAGAGATGAGGGCATCAGCCGCTGCCCTGACAGCGCGGACGGGACAGTATGGATTCTTGGCAACAGCCCTTCCCGAGGCAACATCCTCTATCGCCGGGGAGAATGGCTTCCTTCCACTGGAGCGCAGTCTACGTTCGGTCTCTGCAATGCCTGGGTAGATATTCATAACACGGTGACAGGCCGGAAAGACCCGACCTCAAAAGAAATGATCCGGTATACAGTGGATATCTTCGCCGGCCCGACGCCTTCTGTCGATACATTGAATGCGCTCTATTCAAAAGCTGCCGGGGGAAGAACAGTCAGACAGGTATCTGACGTGAAATACTCAAAAACAGGTGATATCGAGGGTTTTGAAGTAAAAAAGTGATGGCTTATCAGCTAAAAGTGTAAAAACTAAAAGTCCCGTCGTTTTTATTTCAAATCTCAGACTTTAGAGCCTTTTGCAAAAGTCGAGCTTATTTGATGAAGCCCCTTTCCTGTCCTGCGGACATCCTTTCCCCAGAAGGGGCAGGATATGATTGTGGCGCTACGACTTCCCTTGCCCCCTTCGGGGGAAAGGGATCGAGGGATAGGGGGCTGTAGTTAAGAAACTTTACTTCTTTGTCATCTGAAGAACGACTTTTGCAAAAGCCTCTTTAGATTTTACCTTTCATGCTTCTCCAATACCTGAGGTTAAGTGTATAACCATACCCATTCTTTAAAAGCAAAAATACCCTTCCGTATATGGATGTATATTACTCTGGTAGTTCTTTTGTGGGGCACCGCAGGTACTGTAGAAGTAGTTTCTCTCAGATTCCTTTCTCCGCTGCTTTTTGGCGCATGGAGCTGCGTGTGCGGCGCTGCCGGAGTTCTTGCATATCTTTTTTATCATGGAAGAGTTCAGGAACTACTCTCTTACCGCATGATTGATCATATCAGGCTTTTTATTATTTCCCTCCTTGGATTTGGCCTGTACTTCCTTCTGAAATATACAGCGTACTCCACCTCTCCTGTTCCGGAGGCAAGCGTTCTTCAATCCACCTACATGGTGTTCATCGCTCTTTTCGCTATCCCTGTTCTCGGCCAGTCCGGAGGATTTTCCAAGCTTTTCGGGATAATCATGGGATTCTGCGGAGCGGCGCTCGTTATCTCAGGCGGGACTTTTCTTACCTTTGAACCCTCATATATACCGGGCTATTTCTGCGCCATAGGAGCCGGAATATCATTCGGACTGTTCAGCGTTTTCTCCGAGAAAGCAGCTTTCGACCGAATTACTTCTCTGTTCTTTTTTCACTTCTACAGCGCAATTCTCTTGTTTCTCATACTCGCGGGAAGGGGAGAATTTCTCATTCCAATTATCCCTGTTGAGATTGCCGGGATATTCTACAACGGTATTGCAGTCAATGTACTGGGAATTTTCCTCTGGCTGACCGCGCAGGGTTCCACCGATGATGTATCTCTCCTCACAGGAGTACTTTACCTGGTGCCGTTCATATCCCTTCTTTTCTTCCACCTGTTTCTCGGCATGTCGATCCCCATGTACTCACTCCAGGGGCTCATGCTGATCGTGGGCGGCATGGCCATTCACATCGTACGGATGCGAATGTCACGGAAAAAGGAAACTGTAGTCACAGCGAAATAGCGAGAGTATAATTTCTTACCGGAATGAACAACCCTGCAGCAAGGTGTGGGAAATTCTTCGGACTAATTTGCTCACAGCCGGATGGTTATGACAAATCACGGTACTTAGTAGAGGCTTTTGCAAAAGTCGAGATTGTTGGAAGCAGCCCCCTTTCTGTCCTTAGGACAACCTTCCCCCGGAGGGGGCAGGAAGCGACTGTGGAGCAATGACTTCCCTTGCCCCCTCCGGGGGTAAACGAAGTTCCCGCAACGCGGAAAGGGACAGAGGGATAGGGGGCTGTAGTTAATAACTCGCCTTCTTTTTTTATGTATAAAAAGACTTTTGCAAAAGGCTTAGTATTTACCAAATATGACAGCATATGATGAAACATTACGAACCGGCCGGATTTTTGTTCGGTTTCAGCCAGGAAAGCGGATTTTCCGGGGTTCTTCCATGAAGCACTTCAATGAGGATCTGGGGATTTCGATCATCGATCAATCCGGTGCTTCCGGCAAGCCCGACTACATCGCCCTCACGGACGATATCGCCCTCGTTTACCAGAAAGTCGGACAGATGAGCATAGATCGTGTAATAATTCGGAAAATGGTGGATCATGATATAGTTTCCATAACCACGGATTGACTGGGTTTTGACAACCTGACCGGAACCAACGGCGCATACCTGCTCACCCCTTTTGGCCTCGAACTCAACCCCGCGATTGATGGTGACTGTTCCAGTTTTCGGGTCTACTGTTTTCCCGAAATTATTGAGAACCTTCCCATTGACCGGCCAGGGTAGTTTCCCTTTTCGGCTTGCAAATGTATAATTGCGGAGAGACTGCGGAACCGATATTTTCTCATTCTTCGAAATTTGTTCCTGCAGGAGCCGATCCATTACCGCTTTGGACTGCTCGTATTCTCTGTTCCATTTGAGAATTTTCTCCTCCTGGCTTTTGAGAGAGCTATTTATCTCGGCCAGAAGCAGCTCGCGCTTCCGTTTGGCGTTTGCCAAACTATTTTTCTCTTTCTCTTTCGCACGCTCCATTGCGACTTTGGCCCCGAGGGCGGCCTGAATGTTCTCCATTTCGGATTTGATGATACCGTTCTGATAGCGGATATCGTTCAAAACATTCATATCAGCCGCAGCCAGCGACCGGAGCATGGTAAACCCCCGAAGGAGAGATGACATGGAACCGGCGGAAAAAAATACCTCGAACGCCGAAATCTTCTGACGGCAATACATTGATCGAATTCTGGCTTTATATTCCTCCGAGCGGGAAGCCAGGAACCGTGAGGCATCGTCTTTACGGAGCCGCGCCGCTTCTTCTTCGGCTTTCAGAATTCTTTCCTCATTCTGGAGAATGAGAAGGTTATTCTGCGTTGCCTTTATTTTCTTTTCTGCAAGTTTCAGATCGTCCTGGACCGAGGCTTTCCGTGTTTTCATTTTACGCAGGTCTTTTTCGGCTTTTTCGATCTCAGTTTTGGTTCTCTCGATATCCCGTTGAATTTTATCGATTCTATCACGGGTGGTTTTCGGTAAATTTTGCTGAGCGAAAACCTGACAGTTGAGGACAAAAGCGAGGACAAGCATTCCGGCAGGCACGAAGCCAAAACGGGGTATTCCCATTATATCGTTCTCCTGACCGCAAGAAAGCTTCCAAGCAAGCCAAGAAAAGCCCCCAGAGGAATCAGAGACGTAATGTACCATTCATGGCCGCGAAAATCCATCGCCCCTGCGCCCGCCATATAAAGATAGAGGCTCAAATCAGGGATGTTGTATTCCATCCAGAAACAGGCCCCGACGAGAATGGCTGAAGCAATAATTCCGGCGCACAGCCCCTGGACTATTCCCTCCAGATAAAAGGGAAGCCGAATGAAACCTTCGGTTGCGCCGACCAGCCTCATAACCTCAATGGTATCATGCCGGGCAACTACAGCAAGTCCGATAGTATTGGCGATGATAAGGATGCTGGAAACAATAACGAGCAGAAAAAGAACGGTTTCCACCCCGAGCAAAAGAAGAAGGAAGGTCTCGGCTTTTGCAATCCATTCTCTTCCGTACTCAACAGTATCCACTCCTTTCATGGGAGTGATCCGGTTCGCGACGGTTTCGAAATTTTTCACCATTCTATAGCCCGGCGCCATCACTATCTGTATCGAACGGGGAAGCGGATTATCTTCCAGCGAAGAGAGGAGATTGTTCCCGAACATTTTTTCAAACTCTCTCGCCGCATCCTCCTTGCTCACTATCTTTGTTGTCCCGACCCCGGTTATCGATGATATGGCTGAATCAAGAGCAAGCATATCGGCGTTGGATAAATCGTCTTTCAGATATACGCTGATCTCTTCGCTTTTTTTTACATTGTTTGCAAAACCGTATGAATAGGCAGTGATAAAACCGAATACCCCAAGAAGAAGCATTGCAAGAGCAATGGTCAGAATGGTTGTGAATGTCCTGAAAGGAGTCCGTGCAGTCTCCTTTAAAGCCTCTCTGAGCGCTTTCAATCTGCCAGCCTCCCCTCACTTATCCGAATGATACGGTTGTTTTCTCTTTTGGTATATTCGGTTTTGTGAGTGGCGATGAGAACTGAGGCGCCGCTGCAATTGATTTTTTCAAGGAGTTCGATGATGGCCCAGGAATTTTCTTCATCAAGGTTCCCGGTGGGCTCATCTGCGAGAATTATAAGGGGTTCGTGGACAAAAGCACGGGCGATTGCAATCCGCTGGCATTCTCCGCCGGACAAATCGCGGGGATAATGATTGAGACGGTGGCTGATGCCCATTACATTAAGAGCATGGAGTGTTTTTTGCCTGACGGAATTTTCATTCGCACCTGTAACTTCCATTGCGAATGCAACATTCTCATAAGCTGTTTTATCATTGAGCAGTTTGTAGTCCTGAAAAACGAAACCTATCTTCCGCCGCAGGTATGGCCTTTGCGACCCGGATATTTTTCGAGTGTCAAAACCATGCACATTTACCGTTCCACCGGTCGGAAGAATATCAAAATGAATGAGTTTCAAAATTGAACTCTTACCCGCTCCCGATGGTCCAGTCAGATAAACCAGTTCTCCCTTCCCGACCTGGAAGCTGATATTCTCCAGAATTCTGGTTTTATTCAAAACGAGACTGACTGAATCCAGTCTTATCATGTACTCCTCTTCGGTTGAAATCCGAGACAGATTCGCTTGCGTCTCTTTATGATATCTTATTTTCCAGATTTCAAATGTTACTACCTTCTTTCAAGGACAAAATGAACACGTTCAGAATCCTCAGTTCCCGGATCAAAGCTCAAATCTTCAAATCTCCCTATCTCACGGAAATCCGAACCCTGTATCATCTCCGCAACTTCCTCCAGGTAATATATTTTCTGGCTATGACTTTCGGTCATTTGTTTTTTGCCCAGGTCACGGATGATGAAAAAGTTTTTCTGGATGCGTTTGTTGGGATCATATCTGCATCTCCTGTCGTACTCTATATCCTCAAAAAACTCAGATACATCACGGTCATCGAAAAAAAGCTCGGAATTCTTTACCGTACAGACATCGAATACGAACAATCCGTCTCTCCGGATTACCGAAGCCGCTTCACAAATCGCTTTGTGAAAATCGGATGGATTCACCATGTAATTGATAGAATCATAGATGCAGATCGCCGCATCATATTCGGCTTTGACCGGAATCGATTGCATATTCCCGGCCAGAAGCCGGAGCGGTATGCCTTTTTCTTTGAATTTGCCCGCAGCCATTCTGACCATATCCGGGGATGCATCCATACAGGTAAGCTCATACCCCAGCTTATTCAGTTCCACTGCAAGACTGCCGGTTCCGCAGGCTGTCTCAAAAATAGAATGGACATCTTTATTGAAATGGTGAAAAAGCGAAGATATATAATTTGCCCAGGAACTATAATCCACATGATCCATCATACGGTCGTAGAACTGTGCAAGCTCTGAATACGGTTTGCTTACCTGAGGAGCATGAAATCTTAATTTTTCCCGCAATCCGCTCATTCGAATATTCATCCGCTTGTCACCCTGTACTTGATTCATATGGTAGAACTATCAAAAGGCGTAGCGTCCACCTTTTACACATCTGGGGTATAAAGAATAGAAAAATCATTTCTTCGGCCAGGAATCGAGATTCATTCCATACGAATATCGATGAATGTTTCACTTCTGAGAACAGTAAAAAGACGGTTGAATTCCTTAATGACTTTGTCCTGTTTCGCCATTGACTCAATTGAGGAGCGATCAGACTGAAGGTTGAGGACATGAGCTTCTTTGCGGTCATCAAGCTTGACAATGTGAAAATTCCCTGACTCATCACGGAAGGGCAGCGAGATTTCTCCCTTTTTTATCTGCGCCGCTTCACGGACATACGATACAGGAATTTCAGGATCACCAACATACAGCCAGCGCATCTGTCCCCCGAAATCACGGGTGGTTTCATCCTCGGTATACTCTTTGGCGGCATCCGCGAAAGAAATTGTTCCGGCGAGAACATCATCACGGATTTTTTTCAGCTTGTCGATTGTACCCTTTTCATCATCGGAATCAGGTTTAAGAATAATAACGATATGACGGGCGCGGATTTCATTTCCACGGATATCTTCAACCTTTATCAGGTGAAGACCAAGCCCTGTCTCAATAATTCCGGAAACTTCTCCCTTCTTCAGTGAAAAGGCCGGAACAGTAAACCGTTCGTCAAAATCGCTCTTTTTAAAATATACTCCGATGTCGCCGCCGCCAGCAGCAGTAGCCGTATCCTCTGAATATTTTTTTGCCAGTTCGGCAAAATCCTCGCCCGCCTTTATACGCTGGAGAATGCCTTCTATTTTTTCCCGCGCCGCTTTTTTCTTTTCTTCCGATATTTTCGGGGCCATCATGATATGGCTTAGTTTAAATTGTTCAGGAACCTTTTCAAGTGAATCCTTATGGGCGGCATACCAGGCTTCCAGCTCCTGCGGGGGTAGAGATACCCCCTGCCTGATCTTATCGATCATCATCTGCTGAATAACGTTTTTCTTGGCCATCTTGTTAAACATGTACCTCAATTTCACTTCGGAAAAGCCGTTTTCATCCAGCGCCTTTTTATAGGTGGCATCATCGGGAAACTGCTTCCGTATATTCAGCATCATATTCTTCACTGTGGTATCAACATCTTTTGGCTCGGGAATCACCGAATCCCGTTCTGCCTTGACAAGGAGAAGCTGATCATTTACCATCGCCTGGATAATTTCATCCTGCAGAGCGGAGAGAACCTGCGGCGAACTGTTGTAATCCAGTTTTCGCGCCATCATCTGCGCCTCGATCTGTGCCTGTACCTCGGAGAGCAGAATGATCTGGTCACCCACCACTGCGACGACCCTGTCCACCATCTGTTCTTTGGCCTGTACACTCTCCAGCAGAAGCAAAAACAATGCACCCGCATAAAGTACGGAAGATAATCCTTTTTTCATTTGAAATGAATTCCTCTCGGGGTAATACATTTTAATAGTATTTTATTTTCGCATTTGCAGCAAGTTTCTTTAAAAGGGCGCTTCGTGCTTCTTCACGTTTTTCGACACTATAAATATCCAGAATCTGGTCCCGCACCTTTTCAAAAGGTTTGACACCGCCGGCCTCGGATTTATCATCAACGATAACACAGGCCCAGCCATCAGAAACTTTAAAGGGGTTCGAAATTTTTCCCAAACCATATTTTGAGACCGTATCAATAATTGCCCGCCAAATCTGAGGATCAACCGACTCTTCGTTTATAATACCGATGTCGCCGCCCTTTGGCGCGCTTGGGTCTTTGGATTCTTCCTTTGCCAGTTCGGAAAAGTCAGCTTTCCCTTTTACTTTCTTCCAGAAATAGTCAGCCTTCTTTTTTTCCTCGAAAAGCGCATATCTCACTTTGTATTCCGAACTCTGAAGGACGAAATTGTCTTTGTGTTCCTCGTAATATTTACGCATATCTTTTTCGGAAGGAGTATTAGCATTCTCCGCGCTGGATTCGAGCAATTCGTTACTCAATAATGTCCGCTTCGAATTTTCGATGATCCGTGCAATTTCCGGATTTTTGTCTATTTTTTGACGTAACGCCTCCTGATAAAGAAGCTCATTGTTCACCCACTCGCTGATGATTTCCTTTTTATGTTCTGCCGTAAGTTTGTCATAGAAATCCTTCGGGACAAGCGCCTGAAGACTCGATTCGGTCAGCTTGGCATCATTGACCCTGGCATAAACTTTTTCATTTGCCTCATTATTTTCGCTTTTTCCCGAACAACCGAAATAGGCAATGGAAAGGATCAGTCCACACGTCAAGTTTATCAAATACCGTGGCATGAATTCCCTCCTTTATCGTTCACTGTCACTGCCGCCTGCTTCCTCTCTGCAATAACAGCATGCTTTGTATTATCGTAATTATTCAAATTCTTTCCCCTATACCTGCGTACCCGGTAATGTAAAAAGATTAATATATAATGATTGAATATACATTAGTCTATGATTGCCTGCAAGACCTTTTTTATCTCTCCAAGAGAGCTGTGATCGTCCTCCGGAGGTCTGAAACTGACTTTCATCCCACCCTGAAATGAAAAATTCAATCTCACCGGAGATTTTCTTACCATCTCTTCCACAGACGCTCTTGTGACTTCAATAGTTTCAGGAATTCCCATCACTACTTCATGATCCTGTGCAGAAATCTCGGTTATTCCCCCTTTCGCGGCAAAATGCCGGATATAGGTCAAATCGAGAAGATTGAGCACCTGAACAGGGGAACGCCCAAATCGATCGATCAACTCTTCGGAGATGGCTTTTACCTCGTTCACAGAAACCGTTTCCGCAAGTTTACGATAAAAAAGCACCCGCTCTCCGGCATCCGCAATATATTCCTCGGGGATATAGGTGTCAACCTTGAGATTGATCTCTACCTCGGGGGGACGCTCCACTTTTTCACCCTTCAATTCAGCAATGGTTTCCTTTAAAAGATCATTATACAGATCAAAACCCACAGCGGCAATAAATCCGGACTGCTCGGTGCCGAGAATGTTCCCCGCGCCGCGGATTTCCAGATCACGCATTGCAATTTTGAAACCGCTCCCCAGATCGGCAAATTCCTCGATGATTTTCAGACGTTGACGGGCGATCTTGGTTAGGGGAATTTTAGGCGGCACCAGGAGATAGGCATATGCTCTCCTGTTTGACCTTCCGACTCTCCCCCGAAGCTGGTAAAGCTGGGAAAGGCCGAAGGTATCGGAACGGTTGATGATGATGGTATTCACGCTTGGAATATCAAGGCCGTTTTCGATAATCATGGTGGAAACCAGAATCTGGAATTTCCCGCCGTGAAAATCACGCATGATCCGTTCCAGTTCCTTTTCCGGAAGCTGGCCGTGAGCCACTCCTATGCTGACACTCGGCATAAGTGTACGCAGGTAAGCTGCCATGCTGTTGATGGAAGACACCCGATTGTGGACAAAAAATACCTGACCGCCGCGGTCGATTTCCCTCATTACCGCTTCAACCAGAGATTTTTCCTCGAACGGAATGATTTCGGTATGGACGCTGTAACGGTCACGGGGAGGCGTATTGATAAAAGATATATCCCGTGCGCCCAGAAGGGACATGTTCAATGTCCGTGGAATCGGAGTAGCGCTCATGGAAAGCACATCCACATTCCTTCGTATTTTTTTTATCCGCTCCTTATGACGGACACCAAAACGCTGTTCCTCATCAACAACCAGAAGTCCCAGATTTTTGAAAAGCACATCCTTCGAGAGCAGACGGTGAGTGCCGATGATGATGTCCACTTTTCCTTCTGCCAGTCTCTGAAGGATCAATTTCTGTTCTGCCGGGCTCCGGAATCGTGAAATGGATTCGATCTTTACCGGGAAGTCGGCAAACCGCTCACGGAACGTTTCGTCATGCTGGTCGGCGAGGATGGTGGTGGGAACGAGGACAGCCACCTGCCTGCCGTCAAGGACAGCGCAGAAAGCGGCGCGTATGGCTACTTCCGTTTTTCCGAAACCGACATCGCCGCAGATAAGACGGTCCATCGGGGCGGGAACTTTCATATCGGCAAGGACTTCGGACCATGACTGCAGCTGATCGGGGGTTTCCTCGTATACAAAGGAATCTTCAAGCGCCCGCAGCATATGCTCGTCGGGTTTGAAAGAATGTCCGGGAAGAGTTTTTCGTTCCGCATAAAGCCGCAGGAGATCCTCCGCCATGCGCTGGATGGATTTTTTCGTTTTGGCTTTCAGATTTTCCCAGGAAGTCCCCCCCAGTTTGGTAACTATGGGAAGAACGCCCTCTTCCGAGGTATACTTCTTGATCCGCTTGAGCTGCTCTACAGGAACAAAAAGCTGATCGGTCCCTTTATACTGGATGAAAAGGCAGTCTTTTTCGACTCCGCCGGTACTGATTCTCCTCAACCCCATATATTTGCCGATCCCGTAGTCAACATGCACGATGAAATCGCCCATGTTAAGCGCACGATAATCTGTTATCGGCACACCGTCTTTGAATTTCCTGTACCGCACCCTTCGCAGATGACGGCTGAATATTTCATGGTCGGTCAGAAGGAAAAGTCCGGACGATGCATCGGAAAATCCGCCTGAAAGCCGTGCAATCCCTATTGAGTAACAACCCTCGACCTCTTCCAGCAACTCGTTCAAACGGTCAGCCTGCCCCTTGTTATCACAGGCGATGGAGCAGACCATTCCTTTCCCGTGAGAGGACTGTATATCCTTTTTAAGTTCCTCCATGCTTCCCTGATACTGACGGGAAGAAATGATATCGAACTCTATGACTGATGAGGAAGAAGGGCGAATATCATGGTTTTCAACCAGGAGCATCTTCCCCAGGCTATCCATAATATCACGGGAAGAAGGATAAAAATAGTTCGGTGAAGGAAGATCGGGATCATCCTGACGCTGCCTTTCCCACATGACCGAGGCATGTTCAAACCGGCGGTCTATCTCGTGCATGCAGCGATGGGGGTCGAAAACAAGGGCACAGTCACTCTCCGAAAAGTATGAAACAAGGGAAGCTCTCGCTCCAAAAACCACATGAAGATACTGCTCAAGCCCGTTCGGCCTTTCCCCGCCGCGTATCGCATTACGGATTCGGGAAAGATCGATTCCGGCATCTGCTTCGATGGTTTTCATCCTTCGTTCATCAGAAGCGTTAATACCGGCTTCGGTAACAAATTCATCAGGCGGAATGATACGGAATTGTTCAACCAGGGAAAGAGACCGCTGGCTCGATGTTGAGAACGTGCGGATGGATTCGATTTCATCACCCCAGAACTCGACACGGTAAGGGATTTCGCTCCCGAACGGGAAAATATCCACAATCCCGCCCCGTACTGCGATCTGACCTGCGGCAGTCACCATATTCTGTCGTTTGAAACCTTTGGAAACCAGGGATTTCACCAGATCGCGAAAAGCGGTTTTCATCCCTTTTTTCAGATCCAGGCTGATAAGTTCGATC
>JBAYHX010000013.1:0-19853 GCA_041665965.1 Candidatus Latescibacterota bacterium | reverse complement strand
ATCGAGTAAATTATTGTCTTCACCATCATTGAAAGAAGCATCAAGTGAAAGGTGCCGGGACGAGATATTGAGAGTTTCAATAACCTCGTTCGGGTTCATTTCAAGCTCGTCAGCTATTTCGTTTGCTGTTGGCTCACGACCAAAAACCTGTTCAAGGCTTTTCGATGTCTTGCCAATTTTATGCAATGTACCAACCCTGTTCAGCGGGAGTCTGACAATACGTGACTGTTCTGCCAGAGCTGACAGAATTGCCTGTCGTATCCACCAAACGGCGTATGAGATAAATTTGAAACCTTTCGTTTCATCGAACCGCTTTGCTGCTTTAATAAGACCAAGGTTTCCTTCATTGATCAAGTCGCATAATGGCATTCCTTGATTCTGATATCCTTTGGCTACACTCACAACAAAGCGAAGATTTGCTTTTATTAAGGTATCCAGAGCTTTGAGAGAACCGTTCCGTATTTCACGGGCCAACTCAACTTCTCCATCTTTTGTTACGAGATCTACATTCCCAATTTCATGAAGATATCTATCGAGCGAGACATTTCCGCTTAACATGTTGTTATTAGATAGTTTCGACATAATTAGTCATCACAATTTCTAATGGTTGAATTTCTCGAAATAACAACGAATCCGACATATCCACTCATTTTTATAGTAATGAAATGGAGTGTATTACACATACATGGCATTGCTATCGTTCAATCCGGTAGTCACCTTTGCAGGCTTTACTTCGAGGATGTCTAAAGTGCTCTTTGATAGTTATTACTTGCCCTTCTGCCAAGGGATTTCGCTCGGTTGTTTCTCCTGCTTCTTCTTCTTTTGTTCCTCTTTATTTTTCTTTTGTTTCTGGCTCTTGTCCTTATCCTTCTTACCTTTGTCTCCCATTGCGCACCCTCATTTCTGTTGTCCCGCATCTTCTCGCCGCGAGGACACCTCTATGTTGTGAATTTTGCTCCGGGTACTCTCGCGGGTTCAACTTCCAAGTATAACACGGGCTAATCCGACTGGTTCGCTTTTTGCAAATATATCAAATATATCATGCAATATAACATGAAGCGGCTTAAATGCAAGCGTTATTCGTGGGCAATGGTTCAATCGATCCATGCCAAATGTTATTTTTTCCTTTATAACCTCCTGCATATCCACCTATTTCGGAAATACTGCCGGATCAGGCCGTGGGAAGAATAAAAAAAAACGCCAAACATTTTCTTAGTCTGGCGGTTGATTTCTTTTTCACACGCTTGATAACGTACATCTAAAGCTGAACGACCGGTATAAAAAAAGGGGCGACAGTCCGAACAGGTATTTCTACCTTATCTCATGGGGGTAAGTTGTCGGGGCCGCCCCTTATCTATCATTGTACTATATATACTATATTCCTTGCGTATCTTTCAAACTATGTCCTTTATTCTTCCCCCATTCATCTTTTCATTATATAAATAATGTACAACAGCAGTTCAGGCAACCTTTTTCTTTTGGACGACGGGCAGTCTTTCAGTCTGCCTGCCTTCTGAGGAATGTTGGATAGTTGAGACTGCTTTTTGTACGATCGAACGTCTTTACCTGGCTGCTTGCCGCTGCCCTTTGTTGATGCTCTTCGAAACTGAATCCTACCGGTTCTTTGCTTATCCCCATATCCAAATTGATGGTTTCCGCAGTGTTGTCGATAAAATCCACTATGGCTGCGGAATCGGATACAATCCCCTGCGCCCGCTGGATAACGGTCGAATTAAAGCCGGTGGCGATTACAGTAACTCTAATTTCATCAGTCATCTGTTCATCGAGAACAGCGCCGAAAATGATATTGGCGTTTTCACCGGCTTCCTCATGAATAAGCGTCGCGGCCTGGTCGATATCGTACAGCCCCATGGTTGGGCCTCCGGTAATATTGATGAGCACTCCGCGAGCGCCATGGATGGTAATATTTTCCAGGAGCGGGCTGTTTATGGCCTGTTCGGCTGCCTCTCGTCCACGGTTTTCACCTTTTGCCATTCCCGTACCCATGATGGCGTCACCCATTTCGCACATTATCGACCGTACATCCATGAAATCCACATTTACAATGCCTGGAACATTGATAATATCCGAAATGCCCTTGGTGGCTTTCAGAAGCACATCGTCCGCCATTTTAAAAGCCTCGGTAAATGGCATGTTACGGTCGGCGATTGCAAGAAGTTTCTGATTTGGAACTACAATAAGAGTATCCACCACTTCTTTGAGCGAACTGATGCCCCGTGAGGCTACATTCTGACGGTTTCCACCCTCGAAAAGGAATGGTTTGGTAACGACTCCGACAGTGAGAACACCCATTTCATGGGCCATTTCCGCAATTACCGGAGCTGCGCCGGTGCCTGTTCCGCCGCCCATACCCGCAGTGATAAATATCATGTCCGCACCGTTCAATGCTGCGGATATTTTATCGCGTGTTTCCTCGATAGCTTTACGGCCTATTTCCGGATTTCCGCCAGCGCCAAGGCCACGGGTGAGATTTGTACCGATTGCGATTTTAGTGTTTGCCTGGTTGATGTTCAAAGCCTGTTTGTCGGTATTGACCGCAATGAAATCAACCCCTTTCAGGTTGGAGTTGATCATACGGTTGATCGCATTTCCCCCGGCTCCCCCGACTCCTACCACCTTGATGTTTGCTGTCGAATACGATTCCAGATCGATGTCAATGTCCATTGTATTACCCCCATTTTTTGTTATATGAAATCTTTAAACAACCTTTTTACATTGTCCGCAAAACGTCCAAATACCCCCGGCCTGCTTCCAAAGGATTGATCGGAGCCTCCCTGTCCCAGCCCCCCATAGAGTATCAGCCCCAGAACTGTTGAGTATGCAGGATTATCGTTTATATCTGTCAGGCCGTTGAAACATTTGGGATATCCGATTTTAACCGGCATATCGAAAACCTGTTCGGCAAGTTCCGCGCTTCCGCGGAGAAGGGAAGCACCTCCGGTGAGCACGATGCCTGCGCCTAAAAGACTGCCGTAGTCGCTTTTTTCAATTTCATGTTTTGCAAGAGTGAAAAGCTCTTCCATCCTCGGTTCGATCACCGATCCGAGAATATCAAGCGAAACAGTTCGGGGTTCACGTCCACCCGGACCGGGAACTTCGATTGTACTATTCTTGGGAATCATCGATCGTAAAGCATAGCCATAATTTATTTTAATATGCTCCGCATTCTCTATGGGAGTTCTCAGTCCGATAGCGATATCGGATGTGACATTTTTTCCTCCCAGGCCGATCACCGAGGTATAGCGGATCGCTTCATCCTGGAAAATGGCCAGATCTGTGGTACCGCCGCCGATGTCAAGCACGGCGCATCCGAGCTCTTTCTCATCGCGGCTCAACACCGCATATGAGCTTGCCAGAGGCTGCAAGACGAGATCTTTTACATCGATGTTTGCACGGTTTACGCATTTTATCACGTTCTGTATCGAAGTAATCGCGCCGGTCACAATATGGACCTCGGCTTCGAGCCGGACTCCGGAAATATCCAGCGGATTCTTGATACCATCCTGATTGTCCACAATGTAACCCTGAGGGATCACGTGAATTATTTCCCTTTCATCAGGGAGACGGATCGCTTTTGCCGCATCGATAACCCGTTCGATATCCTTGTCGGTAATAGTACTATCCGCCCGTGAAACGGCTATAACACCGCGGGAGTTTAGTGATTTGATGTGATCCCCAGCGATGCCAACATAGGCTTCCTTTACCTCGATATCAGCCATTCTTTCAGATTCGCTTACAGCTTTGGTAATTGCGTTCACGGTTTTTTCCAGATCGACGACAACCCCTCTCTTCACACCTTCACAAGGGCTTATACCCACCCCTATGATTGTGGGAGCGCTGTCATCTTCCTCAATTCTCGCAATTACCGAAGCGATTTTAGTGGTTCCTATATCAAGGCCGACCCTTATGCTGCTTTTACTCATTACCTGTTCCTCACTCTAACCTGCATGTGCGACAAAAACATACATACAGGTACTCTGATAAATCATTTCTTTTTTCGTCCCGCTTGTTATTTCTTGTTAATTATTATTCTTTCGTCAGAATTATCGCCAAATCTCATGAAACTCATATTCACCGTTTTTACCGAATCCAGCTGCCCGGTAACCTGAGTAATCACTTTTTCCAGATTCGGTATTTTTTTTCCCCAGTCTGTATCCCCGATAATTATTTCAAGACCGTTATCGATAAGACCGATTCCCATGGTGGATATATTCACTTCCGAGATTCTCTTTAAAATCGAGGGCGAATCCCTGGATATGGTTTCCAGGAGCTTTATCCCGGTTTTGAGTCGGGCTTTCACCTTAGGATCCGAAAGAGATGCGACGCTTTTTATCCCGGTAATGATAGGGAGAGTCGAAACCAGATCGGCTCCCACATACGGAAGCGGAATCCCTTCCTCATCTATGCCTATCAGCTTATCTGTCCCGATAAGGGCTACAGGTTTTCGCTCCTTCACCTTTATCACAATCGTATCAGGCAGACGACGGAACACGGTGAAATTACTGGCTGCATATTCTTTGCTCAGTTTTAACGATACGCCGGTAAGATTAACATCGAACAACCCGGAACCTGTTTTGATACCGGAAGACGCAATCACCTTTTCACGGTTCAGGTATTGCGTTCCTGCAACACTGACATGGCGCACGGTGAACACCGGTAGTGCAGCGGCATAATCAACGACATATTTGCCTCCCGCAAATAGACCGGCGGCAAGTACCAATGGCAGGACAACATATCTTCCGATGTGCAGTCCCGATGTGTTGGACTTAACTTTTATTCCACGATTCTGCTGCTTCCATTTTGGGGAACTGCTTCCCAGCCTGACATTTCTCTTTACCATATCAATCTCCGGTGACCGCACTTTCTTTCAATATGGAGAGAAGCTCCGTTCCAACACGATTAATGTCGCCCGCGCCGAAAGTTATGACAAGATCGCCCGGTTTCACTATTCCCGCAACCTCACGCGCCAATCCCTCACGTTTTTCCCTGTAGATTACACAACGGTGCCCAGCGGCTGCCGCATCGTCCGCTACCAGTTTTCCGCTTATACCCTCGATCGGCTTTTCCCGCGCAGGATAAACATCTGTTACTACAAGCACATCAGAGTTCATGAAAGCCCGGCCGAAATCCTGATGAAAATCACGTGTCCGTGAGTAGAGATGAGGCTGAAAAACAGCTACGATACGACGGTCGTATCCTGCTCTTGCCCCTGCCAGGCAGGCCTTTATTTCAGTGGGGTGATGAGCGTAATCGTCCACCACCATCACTCCGGCTTCCTCGCCCTTGATTTCGAATCTCCGTTCCACCGTTCTGAATTCGCCAAGCGCCCTCGCAGTTGTTTCAAAAGGTATGTCCATTTCCCCGGCCACAGCAATTGCGGCAAGAGCATTTCGTACATTATGTTCTCCGGGAAGCGCAAGGGTAACTCTTCCCAGAATATTCCCTCCTGCCGCAACATCAAAACTGGTTGTCGCCCCCACCTGAATGATATTTTCTGCCCGGATATCGGCCTGGCGGGATATTCCATAGGTAATTATTCTTCTTTCCACACGGGGGATTATGTTCTGTACTCCGCCATCATCGATGCAGAGGATTACCGACCCGAAAAACGGCACCTTGTTGACAAACTGAACAAAAGCCGATTCTATATCGTTTATATCACGGTAACAATCGAGATGTTCCAAATCTATGGTTGTCACCACCGCGATGACCGGGCTGAGACGGAGAAACGTGCGGTCGTACTCGTCAGCCTCGAGGACAAGGTAATAGCTCTGTCCTATCTTTGCTCCGCCGCCGTACATTGCAACCTTCCCGCCAACAATAACTGTCGGGTCGATATCCCCATAGGTCAGCACCAGGCCGGTCATGGACGTAGCGGTTGTTTTTCCGTGAGTCCCGGCGATGCAGATACCGTATTTCATTCTCATCAGCTCTGCAAGCATCTCAGGCCTGCCTATCACCGGAATTTTCCGCTCTCTGGCAGCAACTATCTCAGGATTATCCTGTTTGACCGCGGAAGAAAAGACCACAACATCACAGGAACTCACATTTTCAGCGGCGTGGCCGATAAATATACCCGCTCCAAGCTCTGACAGCCGCTCGGTTACCGGAGTTGAACGCATATCCGAACCGGTTATGGTAAATCCGGAATTTATGAGTATTTCGGCAATTCCGCTCATTCCCGCTCCGCCGATACCGATCATATGAATGTTTTTGACTTTCCGGGTCAGCACTCCAAGTAACATGAATCCCTCATCTCTATTCTTAACCGTAACATTCGATCAGTTTGTGTGCTATAACACGTGCGGCATCCGGTTTTCCCATGCGTCGTGAAACCTCCGCCATCGAATTCCTTCGTCCATCAGACTCAAGCACTCCAAGAATTTCCTCTTTCAAACGCTCCGGGATCAGTTCCCTTTCGAGGATCATCACCGCACCGCCTGCATCCGTAATCGAGCGGGCATTATATTCCTGGTGATTTTCTGCAGCGGAAGGCAGAGGAATAAAAATTGCCGGGAGACCGCAGGAAGTTATCTCCGCAACGCTCATTGCGCCGGACCTTGCCAGAACAAGATCGGAAGCGGCATAGGCATCAGCCATCCGGGTTATATAGGGAAGAACATGAATCTTTCCTCCAAAGCCATCATACTTTTCCCATAGGGGCAATTCCTTTTCTCCGGTCTGCCAAAGCACCTGAATACCTGTTTTAGCGAGAGATTCGACAATTTGGGAAAATGCATGGTTAATAGCCTGAGAACCCTGGCTCCCGCCGAAAACAAGGAGTGTTTTTCCTGATGGATCGAGGCCGAAGGAGTTCGCCGCGCTTTCACGGTTTCCTGCTCCGATATTCTCTCTCACCGGATTGCCGGTGTAAACAGTTTTTATCTTTCCCGTGAAAAATCTCTTCGCATCCTCAAAACCAAGGAAGACCATATCGGAAAACCTCGCCAATTTCCGGTTTGCAATACCCGGAAAGGAATTCTGCTCCTGGATCGCCACAGGAATATGCACAATACGTCCTGCAATAACAGGAGGCCCGGAAACATAGCCCCCGGTCGCCATGATTACATTCGGTCTGAACTCGACTAAAATGTAGAGAGACCGGATAATAGAGACTCCCAGTTTCCATATAAAAGGAATGATCTCCGGCGATATTTTTCTCGGAAGACCGCATACCGGGATCACTTTCACCCTGAAACCGGAATCCATAACAATCTTCTTTCCGATTCCCCGGTTACTCCCGATAAACAGAATTTCCGAATCAGGCCGATTTTTCATTAATTCCTCCGCTACTGCAAGGGCGGGGTAGACATGACCTCCGGTTCCTCCGGCAGCAAATACAATTTTCATGATGAGAATCTCTTCTGAATACGGGTACCATATTCCCTTGAAAGCCGCTGTTCCATATTTCCCTGTTTCGAGATATTGAGCAATATTCCGGTTGCCACAAATGAAAGAAGGAGTGAAGAACCGCCGTATGAAATAAAGGGAAGCGTGACCCCCGTAGTGGGTAAAAGCCCGATTGCCACCCCGATATTAATAAATACCTGAATTCCTATCATAAAAGAAAGCCCCGAGGCAAGAAGGAATCCGAATGTGTCCGGAGCTTCCTTCGCGATCTTGAAACCCCGCCAGACAAAAATCAATGTCAGAATCAGCACAAGGCTGGTTCCTGCAAATCCCAGCTCTTCACCAAGAATGGAAAAGATGAAATCTGTATGCCGCTCAGGGAGGAAGTAGTACTTCTGGACGCTGTTTCCCAGTCCTACGCCAAGAAAACCGCCGTTCCCGATGCCTATAATAGATTGACCCACCTGTGACCACGCAGAAGGATCTTTGTTGATATATCCCGCTATACGGTCCATCATGTATTCTTTAGTGAAAACGAGATACACGATCACAGGCATAGCCGGTACGAAACAGAGGAGTATATGGGAAAGTTTGGCGCGTCCGATGAAGAGAATATAGAATCCGACGATAAGCGAAAGAGAAGCCATGCTGAGGCTGGGCTCAAGGAAAATGAGCATAAAAGTAAGCATGACAACTCCGACTACCCATATAAATCCGTTTTTGAAATCACGGATCCTTTCGCCCATAGACGCAATTGTCCCAGCCAGATAGATAACCAGGATGAGTTTTACTACTTCTGACGGCTGAAAACTGAGGAATCCGAATCTGAACCAGCGATACACCTCCCAATGGCCGGAATGCACCCAGTGAAAGACTCTTTGCGCAAGGAGCCCGAGAAGCAGGATGTAACCGAAAATGAGAAGATATTTCCCTATTTTGGAATAGCCGCGATAATTCAGCCGGGTGCAGACCAGCATGGCAATAAAGCTGATAACAAGAGATAATGCCTGTTTTCTGATAAAGTATGAACTGCTGCCATTTTCATCCATGGCAAAATACATGCTCGAACTATAGACCATAACAATTCCCAGCGCCGCCAGGATAAAGGCAGGAATGAAAAGCCAGAAATCTATAGATTGTTGTCCACGCATCGAGCACCTTCTTCTACAACCGCTATCTTATCTTGAATGTTGTTAATGCAATGAGAGCAAATAGAATACCAACAATCCAGAACCGAACCACCACCGTCTCTTCCGCCCAGCCTTTTAACTCGTAATGGTGATGGAGGGGAGCCATTTTGAAAACCCTTTTTCCCCTCAGTTTGAAAGAACCCACCTGAAGGATTACGGAAAGGACTTCCAGCACAAAGACACCCCCGATGACAACCAGGAGAATCTCGGTTCTGGTCAATATGGCGACTGTGCCAAGCGCTCCTCCCAGGGCAAGCGCCCCTGTATCGCCCATGAATACCTTTGCCGGATGGAAGTTGAACCACAAAAATCCTAGTGAAGCCCCCACAATGGAAAAGCAGAAGATCGCCAGCTCTCCGCTTCCGGGGAGATTGAAAATATTGAGATACTCGGCTGTGGTAACTCTTCCCATAGAATAACAGATGAGCGCATAGGCGCTCGCTGCAATGGCCATAAGACCGATAGCGAGCCCGTCAAGGCCATCGGTAAGGTTTACCGCATTAGAAGTAGCGGTAATTACCAGAATCACCATGGGTATATAGATATACCAGTGGGAATAGTTGAGAGAATAATTTTTCACGAAGGGAATCATTGTCATGTTGGCATACTGACTGTCACCGAAATAGTAAATAGTGCCGCCTACCAGGCAGCCTAATATGATCTGGCCTACCAGTTTATATTTGGCGACCAGACCTTTACGCATGTGCCGTTTCGCCTTGAGATAATCGTCTAAAAAACCGACAGCGCCCATCCATACGGTTGCGAACAGCGCCAAAAGAACATAGTAATTGTCCAGACGCGCCCAGAAAAGAGTCGGAATTATTGTACAGACAAGAACAATAATACCGCCCATAGTGACAGTGCCCTCCTTCGCAAGGTGGGTCTGGGGACCATCGGTACGGATTTTTTCTTTAGCCTGCCATTTTTGCAGCCATTTAATAATAACCGGAGCCAGGAGAAAAGACAAAATAAGGGCGGTCACCATGGCGTATCCCGCCCGGAATGTGATGTATTTGAATATGTTGAGCGCTGTGAAATGATTAATCAGCGGTACAAAAATACTGTAAAACATCACACCTTCCTGTCTGTATCTGCGATTATCCGTTCAAGGCCAAGTGCACGTGAACCCTTGATAAAAATTGTGCTTCCCGGAAATTTTCTTTCTTCAATGATAGGAATGGCTTCAGCAACAGCCGGGAACATGCGGATATTTTGGGGATTCATACCCGCCTCGATAGCTCCCTCACGGTAATAAGCCGCGTACTTCCCTATAAGGCAGAGCATTTCGATCCCAAGCTTTCCAAAAAGTTTTCCCGTTTCACGGTGAGACGCTTCAGTTATCGTTCCCAGTTCGAGCATGTCTCCGAGCACCGCCGTTATCACTGTACCCTTTGTACGAAGCAGGCTTTTCAGTACTTCCGCAGCAGCTTTCATCGAAAGAGGATTGGCATTGTAAGAGTCATTGATAAAGCGGACTCCTTCCTTTACCGTTATCTGCATCCGCATACGGGGAGAGGAGAAATCCTCAAGAGCTTCTGTGATAGTACCCACGTCCAATCCCATGAGCCTTCCCACACTCCAGGCGGCAAGCGCGTTATAAACCATATGGTATCCGGGCACACGCAGACTGACCGGGCAATTTTCTATAGTGAATGTTGCACAGCCGTCCTCATGAACGACAATGTTTTCACCTTTAAAATCGGCGGGGGAATTGATCCCGAACTTCACCACACGGCAGGGGCTGTTTTTCTCACGAGCCATCAGGTACTTGTCATCAGCATTAAGCACCGCAGTACCATTTTCAGGGAGCGAGCGGAGAAGCTCTGTTTTTGCATCGGCGATTTCTTCAATTCCCCGAAAAAATTCCATATGTGCCGGCCCGACATTTAAGATGACGCCGATTTCCGGGCATGCAATCCCCGCCAGATAGGTAATTTCACCGGGAGCGCTCATGCCCATTTCGAACACCGCGCAGTCGTGTCTGTCATCCAGGCCAAAAAGAGAAAGCGGCAAACCGATGTTATTATTGAAATTCCCCGATGTTCCATGTACCGTGTACCGTTTCCCGAGAATCTTGAGCACCATCTCCTTGACCGTGGTTTTCCCGTTTGTGCCGGTAATCCCGATCACTTTCCCCGTGAACATCGCACGGTATTCACGGGCCGCATCGCCAAGCGCAGTGACAGTATCTTTTACCCGAACGACCGGAAATTCAGTTTCGATTCCCGCAGGGGCATCCTCATTTATCACCGCAAGAACGGCGCCTGATCCGAAAGCATCTTCGCAATAAGCGCCGCCGTCATATTTTTCACCTTTTATCCCGAAGAACACGTCGCCCGCCTTGATTGACCTGGTGTCTGTCGATATACCGGTGAGCTTTGTACAAGAAAGCTCAACCGGGACTTTACCGGAAACGATTTTCAATCCGGAAAGAAGTCTGCCAATCGTAAATTCCTTCATTTCATAGCTTTCAAAATCCGATACGCAGTTTCAGCATCGTCAAAATGATTTTTCTTCGTCCCTATGATCTGGTAATCTTCATGTCCCTTTCCCGCTATAACCACAACATCTCCGGATGACGCCAGTTCGAGCGCTCTTATTATTGCATTTTCGCGGTCGGGAATAACCTCGAAAGCAGCGCCATTCGGAATTCCCTGCATGATCTCGGCAATGATACCGTCCGGATCCTCTGTACGGGGATTATCCGATGTTACCACTGTGTAATCGGCGAGGCGGGTCGAAATCTCCCCCATCTGAGACCGTTTCCCACGGTCACGGTCGCCTCCGCATCCGAATACCGATATCACTCTCCCTTTCGAAATCTCTCTCGTCGTGGCAAGAATCCGCTCAAGGGCGTCGGGGGCATGTGCATAATCCACAATTACAGTGAAATCCTGGCCGGCATTAATAGTCTGATATCGTCCGGGTACCGATTTCAAGTTTTCCAGCCCCCGTGAAACCACTTCTTTTGGAAATCCGCAGGCCAGCCCGATGCCGCAAGCCGCCATAGCGTTCGAGACATTGAATCTTCCGGGCATGGAAAGGTGGAAATTCATTTCTCCTGTTGGCGTGGCCAGTTCCACACGGGAACCTCCGGAGTCCATTTCCAGAGAGAGAGGATGCAAATCCGACTCATTGCTGAAACCAAAGGTTAGAATCTTTCCGCTCCTCGAAACATTTATGATATGCTGAGAATAGGGGTCATCACGATTTATTACCGCTGTCGAGTCGCCGGACAGACTGCTGAAGAGAATGCTCTTCGCATCCAGATACGATTCGAAACTGCCATGAAAATCCAGATGGTCCCTTGTCAGATTTGTGAAAGCAACCGCCCGGAACCGGATTCCGTAAACCCGTGAGAGAGCAAGAGCATGGGAGCTTATCTCCATTGTGCAGGCGCTCTGCCCGGCCTGAACCATCCTTGACAGGAAGGAGTGGATATCAGGAGCTTCCGGAGTAGTGTTTGCCGATTGAACCGTTTCATTCCCCACCAGATGACGGATTGTTCCGATCAGGCCGCAGCTCATGCAACCCGCTTCGAAAATGGATTTTACCATATATGAAGTGGTGGTCTTCCCGTTGGTGCCGGTAATCCCTGTCATGATGAGGGAATTCTGCGGGCTCGAGTAAAAACGGTCTGCGATTAGCGCCATAGCTTTACGGGCATCGGGAACGATTATCATGGGCAGGGGAATCCCGCTAGCCGGTTCATCAGTCACTACTGCGGATGCACCCATTTTTACCGCATCGCCGATGAATGTGTTGCCATCGGTTTTGAATCCTCTCACTGCCATAAAAAGGCATCCAGGCTTGATTTTTCGAGAATCATATTCAATAGAATTGATCTCAAAGGTGAGATCGCCTCTTCTTTCGATTGTTGGAATACCCGCTGTGAGTTCATCAAGATTCATGTTATCTGTTCCTACAGGCAATTTCACACATGGTTCCGTACGCGACCATACTTCCAGGTAAAGGATCCTGGGATTGAACAACTCCAGAACCGTTTATTTTCACTTTGAGGTTCGCCTGCACAAGGTTCTGTACCGCCAGACGAAGCGGCTTACCTGTTATATTGGGGACCATCACGCTATCTCCCCGAACAAAGGTAAATGAATGCTTTGCGAGATTCTTATCTACCCCAGGATTTGATTTTGCGGGGGTCGGAGCATATGGATTAATCTTTCCAGCATTGACAGAAACATTGGAAGAATTTTTCGTATCGCCCGGGAATTTGGCCGTAAGTTTGGCAGTGTTCCGGTTCTTTTCTTTATGAGTTGTCATGGAAGCTGTTGAAGCCGAAGCAAGCGTCTGGTTCAGGGGACTGCCGCCCATGTTAATAATTCGGTTAATAATATTTTTGAACACCGGGGCAGCAACTTGTGATCCATAGTATACTCCAACCGGGCTGTCTACCATTACGAGGCATACCAGCCTTGGATTCCGATCTGCGATAAAACCGATAAAAGATGAAACATATTGTCCTTTGACATACCCTTTCCCACCTTCCTGAGTCCGCTGAGCCGTTCCGGTTTTTCCACCCAGGCGAATGTTGGGTATGGCAGCTGACCTGCCTGTTCCCTCCTCAACCACACTGCACAGGATTTCTTTGACCCTGCTGGCGGTCTCAGGAGTCATGACGCGACGTACATGACGGATTTCGGAGCATTTTTTGACACTGCCGTCGCTGCTCACAAATTCTTTTACAATTCTGGGGCTTAACAGTTCTCCTCCATTTACGATCGAAGCATAAGCCGTGGTAAGCTGAAGAGGGGAGACAGCTACACCCTGCCCGAAAGCAATGGTTGGAAGCGAAAGGTTGGACCAGGTCTGAGGATTGGGAAGCCTGCCATTCGTTTCATTGACAAAATCGCTTCCGGTAACCTGACCGAATCCAAAAAGCCGCGCCCGCTCATACAGTTTCTGCTTTCCTATTTTCTCCGCAACCTTGATTGTGCCGATGTTGGAGGAATGGATAAGCACTTCCCGCGCCGTCACCGTTCCAAGTTTGTGAGAGTCATGAACAATATGACTGCCAATCCTGTATTGCCCGTTTTCGCAGTTCACCATATCGCTTTCTTTGATTGCCCCGCTTTCGAGCGCTTCTGTGAATGCCACGATTTTGAATGTGGACCCCGGTTCGAGCATGTCGGTTACCAACCGGTTCCGCCGGGCATTGGGATCTCCGGAGTTGAACGAGGCGGGATCGTTGGGATTGAACCTGGGAACGTTGGCCAAAGCCAGAATTTCTCCAGTGTCCGAATCGAGAACAATGACATAGCCGGCTTTTGCCTTTGCGGTTTCCACCCCTGCCTCAAGCTCTTCCTCGGCGATCTCCTGAATCCGCCAGTCGATAGTCAGAACCATATCCATTCCATCATGTACATTGACTATGGGCTCGGCAATGAAAGATTCGCTTTTCCCGTCAGCATCCTTCATCTGCCGTGCGCGGCCGTCACGGCCGGAAAGCTCATTGTCAAAAAACAGCTCGCATCCTTCGATGCCGCGGTTATCAATGTCGGTATACCCGATAGCCTGCGCGCCAATCTTTCCCAGCGGGTAATAACGCTTGCTCACCGTGACTTTTTCAAAGCATTGAGGAATCATTTTTTTTTGCTTATTCTTTTTGGCAATGGCTTTGTCGATTTTTGTCACTTCTTCGATTGCACAGTCCATTTTCTGCATGGTGGCTGCATCGGCATGTTTTATCAGGTAGACATATTTCTCCCCGGAAGAAAAACCCCGATTGATAACAGCCTGACTTAATCCCCCCGCGTCAGCCAGGATACGGATGGTGGATTCCGGATTGGCTATCTTTTTCGGCCACATGCCGTAAGACGCTGTGGTCATCGATATTGCCATTTGAACGCCGTTGCGGTCGAGGATCCTTCCACGGTTCGCTTTGACTTTTTCCTGCTGGGAGCTCTGGCTGATAGCCCGTGAACGGAGAATGTCATGTTTCGCAAACTGGATGACGCCGATCTTTGCGGCAAGAATCATCCACATTACGGCCATTATCACCATAACGAATGCCTGACGGGTGATGTGCTGTCCGGTCTGCATATCATGTTCCAATCAGAATAGTTTTCTGGGAGCGCCGACAGGCATAACCATTCCCAGATTATCATGAGCGATTGTCTTTATCCGGCTTCCTTTGCGAAGCTCAGCGGCTTTCAGTTTCAGACTGACATTCTCGATTTCGAGCAACTCACGTTCTTTTTTTGTCTTTTGAATCTCTTTTCCGAGAGAAAGAATGTAAACATCTTCACTAATAAAAAAAACGGCAAGAACAGTAGCAACGAAAACCAGAAGAAAAAACATCAAACGATTATGCCGTATGGAGGGCTGAGCCCTCTTGTATTGGGCTGCGGAAATCATGAGAAAGCCACCTTTTCACTCGCTCTCAAAAGAGCGCTCCGTGCCCTTGGGTTCGAATCCACTTCTTTTTCGGAAGGCTTAACAGGCTTCGACGTCAAAATTTTAAGAACCGGCTTCCTTCCGCACCTGCATACCGGAAAGCCAGGAGGACAGACACATGGATCGGCAAGCTCTTTCATAAATCGTTTCACCATACGATCTTCCAGAGAATGATACGCCATGACACAGAGCCGGCCATTCACTTTCAAAATTTCGACAGCCCCCTCAAGCACTTTTTGAAGCTCTTCCAACTCGTTGTTTACATAGATTCTCAAAGATTGGAATACCCGGGCTTTGCTCTTCTGCGGCAGGTAACGGCCCACTGCTTCTTCAATAATATCCGAAAGCTCGCTCGTTGTTTCGATCGGGCGCAAAGATCTTTTATTAACGATAGCGGAAGCGATTCTGACAGCTTTGCGTTCTTCTCCATACTCTTTGAAAATATGGACAAGCTCACGGGCGCTCAGAGTATTTACCGCCTCGAAAGCATTTGTCTGCCCGCCTCCCATATCCATGAGAAGGGGACCTTCAAGCCGGTAGCTGAAACCTCTGGACGATTCGTCTATCATTCTGGAGCTGATCCCGAGGTCCATCAACACGCCATCGAAATGACCGGCATTCTCTCCGGCAATTTCACGAATCCCGGAAAAAAGAGAACGGTGAGCATGAAACCGGCTGCCATAGTGTGCAAGACGTTCTCTGGAATATGAGACAGCTTCAGGATCACGGTCGATACCTTCTACAATTCCTCCCCTTTCGAGAATTGCGCTGGAATGCCCTCCATCTCCCAGGGTGCAGTCCATGTAGAGGCCTCCTTCGGTTACATCGAGCAGATTCAGCACTTCGGTAACCATCACCGGGATATGGTATTGTTTGAGCATTTTATCTCACTGACGGGGAAAACTAGCTTCTTCAGCTATGCTCTTTATCTCCATTATGTTAAAAAATTCCAACATCCGCGATAGTTGAATCGATATTCACTTCTTCCATCCAGCTTGCATACTTTTCCGGCGCCCAGACCGATACCCGGTCAAAAGCCCCGATTACAACCGCATCGGCAGTAATTCCGGTTTTTTCCAGCATCCGGTGCGGTATGGTAATCCTTCCCTGGCTATCAACCGTTGACATATGGGAATTTTCACTGAGGAGATGAATGGCGCGCCACACATTTTCCTTGCCGATGGCTTCCTGCTTATCCATAATAGACTGCTGAATGGTATCGTTCCAGTAATCACGGCTGAACAGTAAAAGATGGCCGGCGGGAACCAGTACAACAGCGACTTCATCGTATTCCCCGGGGGCAAGAATCTTACGGATCGAGGCCGGGATACTGAGCCTCCCCTTGGTGTCGACTTTATTGTCGCTTCTGCCTGTTAATCCTGCGCTCTTCAACATCATTTTCCTGCTTCGGTGAAATCAGGTTGTTTAATCTTCAAACTTCTTTTTTGAATCCGGAGAAAATACTATTTTTATATGAGAACTGTCCTTAGATTGGATAAAAGATACATCAGATGCCTCACTCTTCCCCACTTTGCCCCACTTTGCCCCACTTTTTAATAAATATACCCCCTTTTTCCATGTTGTCAAGTAGAAAAAACAGGAAAACGTTCATTCTTTAAAGAAAAATTACGAGAAAACCCAAAGGAGATATTCCTTTGCCGGAATAATCTGTCCCGCAAAAAGTTAAATAGCATAAAAAAATCCCCTCCCCCGGGTTGCGGGAGAGGGGAAATGGTGATCTTTCACAGCGCTTCTATTTTCCCCCAAACATCCTGGTAATTGTATCTATTCTCATGACGTCGTTAAAGGTGACATACAGCATGAGAAAGAGGAGAACCAAGGTTCCGGCCTGTTGAAGAGCCATCTTGGCTTTAAGAGAGAATTTTCTCCGCGTAACGGTTTCTGTGAGCAATATAAAAATATGGCCCCCATCGAGAACGGGAAAAGGAAGCAGGTTCAGTACTCCGAGATTTATACTTATGAATGCAGTGAAGCTCATCAGACTGACAATTCCTATTTTTGCACTCTCTCCGGCCAGTTGAGCGATCATGATAGGTCCTCCGAGCAGTTTCGCCGACATTTGGCCGGTAATGAGCTTGCCAAAAAAGCCAAAGGTCTGGGAGGAAAAATATACAGTCCGTGAAAAAGCCTGCTTAAATGATTCCGCGATACCGACCCTTTCATTGCCGATCTGGACTCCGATTTTCCCGATCAACGTTTTTTTGCCGTCCGGCCCGTTCTCGTCTGCGGTATCAGGAGTCAAAGGAATGTTAACTTCATTTCCATCCCTTTGAACGGTGATTATAAGGTGTTTTCCGGGACTATTGCGAATAATTTCGCTCATATGAGACCAGCCATTCACCTTAATGGTATCGATGGAGGCAATAATATCACCGGATAATATCCCTGCTTTTTCTGCCGGCATCCCCTTGATTACTTTCCCCACAATGGCCGAATAGAAGGGCATTATCCCAAAATCTTCATCCTGTTTCAGTTTTTTGTTTACGGTAACCTGAAGTTCTTCTCCCCGGGCATTTTTTACGGTCAATACAGTCTTACTATCTGTATAAAGCGGAAGAAGGGAATCTTCAAATTTTTTCACCTTTTTGCCGTTCGTTTCAACGATTGTATCTCCGCTTTTCAAACCCAGCTGTGCAGCTATGCTGCCGGGTTCGACCGAGCCAATTTTCGTTGAGGAGAGAGGAATTCCGGTCAGAGCGAACAGAAAGAAAAATATCACCACAGCGGTGAGAAGATTCATAAAACTCCCTGCGGCGAGAAGCGTCATTTTCACAAGAGTTGATTTTCCCCTGTAATCACGGGGACCCGGCTCAGTAACTTCTTCTTCCGGGGTAAAATCGTCCTGCCCGATCAATTTGACATATCCGCCGAAAGGAATTGCCGATATGCAGTATTCAGTCTCCCCTATTTTTATTCCCACCAGCTTTGGGGGCAGACCGATGCTGAAACGCTCCACACCGATGCCCGACATTTTGGCTACTGTGAAATGACCGAGTTCATGCACTAAAACTAACAGGCTGAGCACAAAAACAAATGCTATAAGGGTTATCATCTTTTCTCCGGCATTCAATAATTCTGTAAAAGAAAATCCGGATTTGCCTTACAATTATATGGCAATAACCGGAAATGTCAGGGTTTCTTTCGGTAAGAGGCAGAAAATCAGAAGAGAATTCCATACATGACAAAAAGAAATATGGGAAGAAATCATTCTTCTATTTTTCTTAATCTTGTATTATAATACATTATGCCCGACAGAACAACAAATCTGACAAGAATTGCCCTGTTTGCCGCAATACTCGCGGTATCCTCTTTTCTAAAGATCCCGATCGGCCCTGTCCCGCTCACCCTTCAATCAACCTGTGCTCTGCTTGCCGGATATGCTCTCGGCCCCTCGCAGGGCGCTCAGGCTGCGCTCATATATACGCTGGCCGGATTAGCAGGATTGCCTATTTTTGCTGCAGGCGGGGGACCGGCTTATATTATTTCTCCGACATTCGGATTTATTCTGGGTTTTACAGCCTGCGCCATGGCTACCGGATTCCTCGCTCGTTTCAATTCCAAAGGGTCGGTTCTGAAAGCTTATTTCATCATGCTCGGGGGATTGATATTCTTATACATCCCCGGTTTTCTATGGCTTTGCCTGTCTCTTCACAGCGTTATGGGAACTCCGGAGGGAGTCTCTTCCCTCATTCGGAACGGTCTGATCATCCCGTTTGCCGGCGACCTTTTAAAAACACTGCCTGCTGCGTTCATCGGGGTACGGCTGCGCAGGCTCATCCGTACGGAATAATCCGGTCCGGCTGAAAAATTGACTTCTGCCAACGCCGATTGTGCATGGCATAATAACATTGAATACATCAGGTAATGAATGAAAAAACTTTACAAAAAAATTCTCTCCATTATATTTGTTAAATTTACAGCATATGCGCTTCATGTCTTTGACATATACGTTTACAGAAAACCGATTACATGATTCATATCTCACGTGAGGATAGTATGAAGACGGCAGATTCAAAAAAACAGCTAATCCCCCATCTGAGGATTTTCATACAGAGCTTTTTTTTTCTGTTTTTTCTTCTCCTGTTCTGGCGGGTTTCTTTCCCATTTACCGAGGACATTACAAAAAATTTCTTCTTTAATCTCGACCCCCTCATTCTCCTCGGTCTGGTTCTCTCCGGGAGTCTTGTTCTCACCGCTCTTCTTATATCATTTGTAACCGTTATGGCAACCGTTGTATTCGGCAGGTTTTTTTGCGGATGGGTCTGCCCGATGGGAAGTATTTTTGATTTTTCCGCCCTGTTCATACCGGAAAGAAAAATGGGGGGAACATACGGAAAAGGACGCTACAAGAACGGTAAATATTATATCCTCGCTTTCTTCGTATTCGGTTCACTTTTCGGATTGACGTTTACACTTTTTCTCGATCCGCTGGTCTTTTTCTTCAGGGTTCTCACTCTGAATATATATCCGCCGGTCATCCATGCGGTGAACTCCCTCCTTGACTTTTTCCGTCCCGCGGCATTGAGCCTTGGATTTACTGAAATCTCGATGCTCTCGTTCAAACAACCGGCGTTCGTCCTCTCTTTTTTCAGTCTTCTCCTTTTTCTCGGAACACTCGCGCTGATTTCTGTCGAGCGGCGGTTCTGGTGTCGTAATATCTGCCCGCTTGGGGCATTGCTTTCAGTGCTTGCACGGTATTCCCCCTGGGGCAGAAAAGTCAGCGACTCCTGCATTGGCTGCTCCAAATGCGCAAAAACCTGCCCGATGAATGCAATCGGAGAAACGTACATTGAAACCTCCGCGCACGAATGCATTCAGTGCAAACGCTGCGAGAGGGTATGTCCGGTAAACGCCATT